>NZ_JBIUCG010000004.1:0-287796 GCF_044548645.1 Nocardia sp. NPDC051929
GACCCTGGAGAACTACGCTCCGATCACCGATGTGGAGCGGGTGCTGCACTCCATCCGCAACGGCAGCCACCGGGGGCGCACCGTTCTCGGCGTCAAGGGCGAATTCTGACCGCAAGTCCTCGGTAGCGCTCGGACGACATCCACGCCGGATGCGTTCCGGACCTACCGAGACCGCAGGGCATGAGACCGATCAGCGAAGCCCGGCTCGATTCGTTCGAGCCGGGCTTCGCCGGTTCGCCCGAGCGTGCTCCCCTTCCGCGGACGGCCTCGATCGGAGCTCGCCGCGCGGGGGAAGCCGTTGCCACCGTCGCGAGCACCGATCCGATACGGTTCTTCCGCATCCACCTACGTGCTTGCTCCGGTCGAGAGGCGAATTTCGTTGTCCACGAATCCGTTCTGGCGTTCGATGTCGATAGTGGCGGTGTCCGCACTGCTGGCCGCGCCCGCGTACGGCCGGGCCGAGCCGGTGGCCGACTCGCACCCGAGCGGCGCGGACCGCTTCTACCGCCAGACGCTCGAGTGGAAGCCGTGCGGGGTCGAGAACTTGGACAAAGCCGGTGGTGAGTGCGCGAATGTCCTCGTGCCGCTCGACTACGGGCGTCCCGACGGTCGCACGATCACCTTGGCGATATCCCGGGTGAAGGCGAGCGATCCGGCGCGGCGGCGGGGCATCCTGGTGTCGAATCCGGGCGGTCCCGGCGGCCCGGGCCTGGACAGTGTGGATCTGCTCGGTGACGTGCTGTCGCCCGACGTGCTGGCGAGTTACGACCTGATCGGAATGGACCCACGCGGAGTCGGCGAATCGACCTCGAGTCCGCGATGTGGGTGGCCGGTCGGCGAGATGATCCGGTCGGCGGGCCTGGATCCGCTGGGTTTCGCGCACGACACCGTTCAGTCCGCAGGCATGGCCGTGAGCTGCGTCGTTCGTGATCCGGAGTTGGTGCGGCAGTTCACTACTCGCAATACGGCGCGGGACATGGACGTCGTCCGGGCGGCCCTGGGCGAGGAAAAGATCAATTTCTACGGCTTGTCCTACGGCACGTATCTCGGGGCGGTGTTCACCCAGATGTTCCCCGAGCGCAGCGATCGGGTCGTGCTCGACAGCGCGATCGACCCGGATCGGTATTGGACGGGCTTGGTACAGGATTGGGGACCCGCCGACGAGGTCGCGCTGGACGATTGGACGGTGTGGGCCGCCGCCCACGACGAAGAGTTCCGGCTCGGCGCGACACCGCAGCAAGTGCGCGCGAAGATCGAGGAGCTGGTTCGCATCGTCCACCGCCAGCCGATCGTCATCGACGGATTCGCGATCGACGACCATTGGTTGCCGTTCATCCTGCACGCCTTGCTGTGGAACTTCCGGCTGAACGAACCGCTGGCCGCGACGGTGCGCGAACTCGCCGACGCCGCGGGCGGTCCGCCCACGACCTCGCAGACGCCGCGGTTGCGCGCCATCGTGGCGGCGCTGCGGGACAACGAGAACTCCGTCCTGGCGGAGGTCGCATGCGGCGATGTCAGCGCGCCCATCGATCCCCTCTGGTACTGGCGCAATATCGAGGAGAGCCGGGCCACGCAACCGGTGTTCGGCGCGCTGGCGGGCAACATTCAGCCGTGCGCCTTCTGGCCTCGACCGGTCGAACCCGCGACCGTGGTCCGGAACGCGGTGCCCGCCCTCATCGTGCAGGCGACGGGAGATCCGCGCACTCCCTATGCGCACGGCGTCCGGCTGCACCAGTATCTGTCGCAGTCGCGGATGGTCACTTTGCAAGACGTCCGTATCCACATGACGTTCCGGCCGGAGCTGAGCAGTTGCGTGAACAACGCGATCAACACCTACTTCGGCGCGGGAACCCTGCCGGACGCCGACACGACCTGTACCGCGGACCAGACGGCGAGCTGACCGGATGACGGATCACGCCGCGGCCGTGACGGGTTCCTCGGCGAACTGCGTGCGGTACAGCTCCGCGTAGCGGCCATCGGCGTTCAGCAGCTCGGGGTGCGTGCCGCGTTCCACGATCCGGCCGTCTTCCAGAACCAGGATCTGGTCGGCGGCGCGGATGGTGGACAGCCGGTGTGCGATCACCAGCGCGGTCCGGCCCTCCAGCGCTTCGGACAGCGCCTCCTGCACGGCGGCTTCCGAGGTCGAGTCCAGCGAAGCGGTCGCCTCGTCCAGGATCACCACGCGCGGCTGCTTGAGCAGCAGGCGCGCGATGGTCAGGCGCTGGCGTTCACCGCCGGAGAGCCGGTAGCCGCGCTCGCCGACCACGGTCTCCAGCCCGTCCGGTAGCGACGCGACCAAGTCGCGCAGCCGGGCGCGCTGGAGTGCGTCCCAGAGTTCGTCCTCGGTGGCCTCCGGCCGCGCGAGCAGCAGATTGGCGCGAATGGTGTCGTGGAACAGGTGTCCGTCCTGGGTGACGAGCCCGACCGTGTCGCGGATCGATCCGGTGGTCAGCTCGCGCACGTCCACGCCGTTCAACCGCACCGCGCCCGCGTCTACGTCGTAGAGGCGGGAGACCAGCTGCGCGATGGTCGACTTGCCCGCGCCCGACGAGCCGACCAGCGCGATCAGCTGACCGGGCTCAGCGCGCAGCGACACGTCGTGCAGCACCTCCACCCCGCCGCGGGTGTCCAGATTCGCCACGTCCTCCAGCGAGGCCAGGGACACCTTGTCGGCCGACGGGTAGCCGAAGCGCACCGCGTCCAGCTCCACCGCGACCGGGCCCGCCGGCACCGTTTTCGCATCCGGCGCGTCCTCGATCAGCGGCTTCAGGTCGAGTACTTCGAAGACGCGCTCGAAGCTCACCAGCGCGGCCATGATCTCCATCCGGGCGCTGGCCAGCGCGGTGAGCGGCGTGTAGAGCCTGGTCAGCAGCAGCGACAGCGACACCACCGCGCCCGCGTCCAATTGCCCGCGCAGCGCGTACCAGCCGCCGAGCCCGTACACCAAGGCGATCGCCAGCGCGGACACCAGCGTGAGCGAGGTGACGAAGACCGTTTGCAGCATCGCGGTGCGCACGCCGATGTTCCGCACCCGGCGGGCCCGCAGCGCGAACTCGTCGGACTCCTGTTCCGGACGGCCGAACAGCTTGACCAGCGTCGCGCCCGGCGCGGAGAACCGCTCGGTCATCTGGGTGCTCATCGCCGCGTTCAGCCGGGCCGCTTCCCGCTGCAAATCGGCTAGGCGATTGCCCATCCGGCGCGCAGGCAGCACGAATACCGGAAGCAACACCAGCGCCAGCAACGTGATCTGCCACGAGATGCTGATCATCACCCCGAGGGTCAACGCGAGGGTCACCAGATTGGCCACCACGCCGGACAGGGTGTCGCTGAACGCGCGCTGGGCGCCGATGACGTCGTTGTTCAAGCGGCTGACCAGCGCGCCGGTCCTGGTTCGGGTGAAGAAGGCGACGGGCATCTTCTGCACGTGGTCGAACACGGCGGTGCGCAGGTCGAGGATGAGCCCTTCCCCGATTCGCGCCGACATCCACCGGGTCGCCACCCCGAGTCCGGCATCGAACACCGCGAGCACGCCGATCACCACCGCGAGGACGACCACCACCCGCGGCGCAGCGCCGCCGACTATGTGGTCGACGACCCGGCCAGCCAGCACCGGCGTGGCCACGGCGAGTACCGCCGATATCACGCTGAACAGCAGGAACGCGCCGATCCGCCGCCGGTGCGGCGCGGCGAACCGAACGATGCGCCCTGCGGTGGCTCGGCGGAACGGGCGCTGTTCCTGCGGCGCGTTCGCCCGCCGGTACATCTGGCTCCACGCCACGGATTCGATGCTCACGTTGCTCTCCCTCTCGCTCCCCGCCCCATCCAAGACCTGGCCACCGACACTAAGACCTCAACAATGGTTGAGTTCAAGTCGATTCCGGGCAGGCGGTGTTTCCGCCCACGGCGAAACGAGCGCAACCCGAACCAAGACGGCTGATCGACATTCGCGTAACTAGCGCATCGCGCGCACCACAAGCGCAGCAGTCGTCATTGGCGTATACCGCGACCGTGAACATGGAGACACCGGTTCCTCGAGGCTGCGGTCCAGGCATCGACGCGGCGAGCCGGCGACTACGACCAAATGGCTCTTCCTCGAACCGGCCTGATACGAGTGATCTTGTTGCGAATACCTCGCCGCCATCGCGGGCGGTCCAGAGGGCCATCACGTCCTCGACGAGCCACTACTGCCGACGAGCCTGACAATGGCCGCCCTCACTCCGCGCGCACCGGGTCCGCGACTCACAAGCCCGACGCGCTCAGCGCACCTCAGCCATGTCTTTCGAGCGAAGCGAGACCGAGCCTGTTCCGTTCGCGGCCCGGGGCGGGGGTTGGGGGGGGCCGCGGGGGGGGGGGGGGGGCGCCGGGCGGGGCGGCAAAGCCCCCCCCCACCGGGGCGCCACCCCCCCCGCGCCCCGCCCCCCCCACCCCCTACTTCACGGCGAAGCGAGACCGAGCCTGTTCCGTTCGCGGCCCGGCTCGCGTTTGCGCGGCCGCCGCGTAGGCGACGAAGGAGCAAGCGGCGGTCGCGCAAACGCGAGCCACAAGAGGGCCGCGAACACGCCGCGCCGAAGGCGTGGCCAAATAACACAGCCCGTGAACACCCAGCGCCGCAGGCGCTGGAAAAATCAACACAGTGAACCGTATGGCGGCGCTGCGCGCCAGGATCGCGGGTGAGGTCGACGCCTCCGAGCGGCGGCGGGCGGAGTACTCCTCGGACGCGTCGAACTATCGGGTTCTCCCGGCGGCGGTCGTCTTTCCGCGGACCGACGAGGACGTCGCGGTCACCTTGGACTTCGCCCGAGCCGAGGGGCTGCCGGTGACCGCGCGTGGCGCGGGGACGTCGGTGGCGGGCAACGCGATCGGTCCCGGTCTGGTGCTCGATTTCAGCAAGCATATGAACCGGATCGTGGCGATCGATGCGGCCGCGCGCGTGGCTACCGTGCAGCCGGGCGTGGTGCTGTCGGAGCTGCAGCGCGCGGCCCGTCCGCACGGCCTGCGCTTCGGACCGGACCCTTCGACACAGAATCGCTGCACGCTCGGCGGCATGATCGGCAACAACGCGTGCGGACCGCGTGCCGTCGCGTGGGGCCGCACCTCCGACACGGTGCGCGAACTGCGCATTCTGGACGGCACCCGCACCGAACGCATACTGGCCGCCGACCTGTCCACGGTGCCGGGTCTCGCGGAATTCAGCCGGGCAAATCTCGCGGTGTTGCGCACCGATCTCGGGCGTTTCGACCGCCAGGCGTCCGGATACGGTTTGGAACATCTGCTGCCCGAGCGCGGCGCGTCGGCGGCGAAGGCGTTCGTCGGCAGCGAGGGCACCTGCGGTCTGCTGCTGGACGCGACCGTCGAGCTGGTCGAGCTGCCCGCGGCCACCGTGCTCACGGTGCTCGGCTACCCGGACATCGCCACGGCGGCCGACGATGTCGCCGCCGTGCTGGCCTGCGCGCCGATCGCGGTGGAGGGCATCGACGCGCGGCTGGTCGACGTGGTCCGGGCGCATCGGGGAACGGTGCCCTACCTGCCGCGCGGTGGCGGTTGGCTGTTCGTGGAGACCGCGGGCGCGACGCAGGCCGACGCGCTGGCCGTCGCACAGCGACTGTGCCGGACGGCGGGCGCGATGGACAGCAGGATCGTCACCGATCCCGGTACCGCCGCGCAGCTGTGGCGGATCAGGGCCGACGGCGCGGGGCTGGCCGGTCGCACGCCGGACGGGCGGCCGGCCTGGCCGGGCTGGGAGGACGCGGCCGTCCCACCGGAACGGCTCGGCTCCTACCTCCGCGATTTCGCCGCGCTGACGCGCGAGCACGGTGTCGACGGGCTGCTCTACGGGCACATCGGCGACGGCTGCATCCACGTCCGCCTCGATCTTCCGATCGCCGACGCGCCGCGGCGCTTCCGCGCCTTCCTGTTCGACGCGGCGGAGCTGGTCGTCCGGCACGGCGGTTCGCTGTCCGGCGAGCACGGCGACGGCCGGGCTCGCTCCGAGTTGCTCTCGGCGATGTACTCCCCCGCGGTGCTCGATGTCTTCGCCGGGTACAAGGCCTTGTTCGACCCCGGCGACATCTTGAATCCGGGCGTGCTCGTCGCGCCGCGTCCGATCGATGCCGACCTGCGGCTGGCCGGACTCGGTGAGGTCGGCACATCGAACGGTTACCCGCTCGGAGAAGACGACGGCGATATGAGCGTCGCGGTGCACCGCTGCGTCGGCGTCGGCAAATGCCGGGCCGACGGTGGTTTCATGTGCCCGTCTTACCAGGCGACCCGGGACGAGAAGGACAGCACACGCGGGCGGGCGAGGGTGCTGCAAGAGGTGGTGCGCGGCGCGCTGCCCTGGTCGTCGGAGGCCGTCGCCGAGTCGCTCGATCTGTGCCTGTCCTGCCGGGCATGCCGGTCGGACTGCCCGGCGGGCGTGGACATGGCCACCTACAAGTCGGAGACGCTGTATCGCCGCTACCGCCACCGGCTCCGGCCGATCGATCACTATTCGCTGGGCTGGTTGCCTCGATGGCTGTCCGCCGCGAGCCGGATGCCTCGGGTCGTCAACGCGCTGGCGGGCCGGACCGCGCTGCGTCGAGCCGGGCTGCGGGCGGCAGGCATCGACCCGCGTCGTGAGGTGCCGCGCTTGGCCGCGCGTACGTTCCGCCGCATCTGGCGCGATCTGGACGAAGGCGCGCGCCTGGCCGAGTCCGCCTACGCGCCCGAGGTGCGGGCCGAAAGCGGTGTCTCCGGCGAGGTGATGCTGTGGATCGATACCTTCACCGACGCGTTCGACCCGGAGATCGCCTTGGCCGCGGCGCGGCTGCTTGCCACCTTGGGCTACCGCGTTCGCATCCCCGAGCAACGCGTCTGCTGCGGACTCACCTGGATCAGCACCGGTCAGCTCGACGGCGCTCGCGCGCGGTTGCGGGCCACGTTGACCGCGTTGCAGGAGCATGTGGAGGCGGGTGGAGTGGTCGTGGGACTGGAACCGTCCTGCACCGCGGTTCTGCGCGCGGACCTCACGGAATTGTTGCCGGACGATCCCAGATCCGCCCCGACCGCCGCCGCGGTGCGCACCTTGGCCGAATTCCTCGCCGATCAGCCCTCCTGGCGCCCCCCGCAGCGCACCGGCCGATCGGTGGTGGTTCAACCGCATTGTCACCAGCACGCGATTCTCGGATTCGATGCCGATCGCCATTTATTAGCCAGTATGGGCGTGACGGTGACGGAAATCACCGGGTGCTGCGGTCTGGCGGGAAATTTCGGAATGCAGTCGGGCCATTACGACATTTCGGTCGCGGTGGCCGAGAGCGGCATGCTCCCCGCGCTGCGCGCCGCGGGAGACGACGCGATCCTCCTCGCCGATGGCTTTTCCTGCCGCACTCAGGCCGCGTCCCTCGCTGGGCGCCGGGCGCGGCATATCGCGCAATTCCTACTGGGCGAGTGACCTTTTGGGGCGCCCGCCGGACAGGCAGGGCGGGCGCCGCGCGGTTCAGCTGCCGAACGGCAGGGTGCCCGGCGGAATCTGGTAGCCCGAGCTGCCCGCGGAAACTCCACCCCAGGCGTTGAGCAGCCAGTTGAGCAGATTGGTGATCATCGAAGAACCTCCGTCATTGCTACTGCCAGATATTTGCCGAACGAAAACAATATCGCCGTGAATCTCATGCCGTTACATCTGATTGCGAAACCATAATCATGTGCGATCGGTATGAATGGCTTTAGGTGTGGCTCAGATAATAATCCGCGTGTCCCGGTGGAGGGGGACGCGGCGCCGCGCGCCGCACCGGGCAGAATGTCTCGGGTGCGCAGCATGACGGTCGAGCCGGGAGCCAGCCGGACCGTGACCACGGATCGGCCGATCGACCTGGCGTGCACGCTCGCTCCCCTCGGTCGCGGCACCGGCGATCCGTGCCATCGGGTGACCGGCGACGGCGCGCACTGGCACGCCTCCCGTCTGCCGACCGGGCCGGTCACCTACCGCCTCGCCCAGTCCGATCCGCGCACTGTGCGGGCCCGCGCCTGGGGGCCGGGCGCGGCGGAATTCCTCGCGGGTCTCGAGCACATGCTCTGCCTGGACGAGGATGTCTCGGCGTTCCTCCCGGCCCATCCGAAACTCGTCGATGCCCATCGCCGTTTTCCCGGGCTGCGCATGCTGCGCACGGGCTTGGTCTTCGAAGCCCTTGTGCCGTCGGTGCTGGAGCAAAAGGTGCACACCGTCTCCGCGCGGGCGTCGTGGCGGAAACTGGTGCGGCAGTACGGCGAACCGGCGCCCGGCCCCGCACCAGAGGGAATGCGGCTGCCGCCGGACGCGGACACTTGGCGGCGAATTCCTTCCTGGGTGTACCACCGGGCCAATGTCGGACCGCAACGCGCGCAGACCATCGTGCGCGCGGCTCGGATCGCCGAATCGCTGGAGCGCGCGGCCCGGGTCGATCCGGTCGAGGCGGCACGAAGGTTGTGCGGTGTCCCCGGTATCGGGGTGTGGACGGCAGCGGAGATCGCGCAGCGGGCTTTCGGCGACGCGGACGCGCTGTCGGTCGGCGATTACCACCTGTCCGCCGCGGTCGGCTGGACTCTGCTCGGCCGTCCCATGGATGACGATGCGATGGTCGAATACCTGGAGCCGCTGCGCCCGCACCGTTATCGAGCGATCCGCCTGCTGGAAATCAGCGGCCACTTCTACAAGCCGAAGTTCGGCCCGCGCACCCCGCTGACCGATCACACCTGGCACTGAGTTCACAGCGGCCCCTCGGCGCGTTCACTTTTCCGCAGTTTTGCCCATTCTTTATCAGTCGGTTCCGGCCGGAGAAAAGCAAAACTATAGGTAGTCGCGCCACACTCGGCCATCGCCGCATTCTCATCGGTACGCGAGCGGTAGCCGGAGGGGTTCCGTATGGCGCGCACTCATCGTCGAACCACACAACTGCAGGGGGTTGTCAGTGGAGCAGAGGCCACTCGGGGATACGCCACGATCCAGATGCCTGTTCTACCGGCGGGAATGCGATCTGCCCGCCGTTGTGGATCCGCCCGAGCTCGGCCGGATCGTGATGCGCGCAGGGTCGGTGTGGGCGTTGACCATGCCGAGCAGCCTGGGTCAGGCGGTCAAGGCGCACATGCAGAGCAAGAGCGTGCGGCTGGGCCCGATCCTGGCGCACCCGCGCTCGAATCGATGGACCTTCCTGATCGCGCCGGACCTGCCGGAAAACGACACGCGCCTGTTCGCGGAGTTGTTCCGGCTCAACGTCTCGGTCTGCCGCACAGGGTCGACGATCGCGTTGCCGTCCCCGACGGCGTCGGTCGGCGCGATTCGGTCTTGGATAGTGCCGCCACGGAACAGGTTTCGCCCGTCCGGCCGGGTGGTCGTCGCGGCCATTCGTGCGTGGGCGGAGCCCGCGCCACGCCGCCGCTGAGCGCAGGCGGCGAATCACGTGGTCGGTCGGAGTACCGGGCCGTTCTTCGTCGGTTGTTCGCCCGACAGCGCCGGTCGGCGGCGGTACTATCGGGCGCGCGTGCGTGCGCCCAGCGGTGGTGCTGGGTTCTCGGTCCGTACACACGTCTCCCACGGCAGATAGCGAAGGAGTCCGTCTCGTGAGCATTCAAGGCAACACGAACATCGACCTGTCCGGCGCCACGTGGCGGAGGGCCGGGGAAGGGGCGGGCAACGACAGCGTCGAAGTGGCGCTGCTCGCCGACGGACACGTGGGAATGCGCAACGGGAACGATCCCGAGGGGCCGGTGCTGATCTTCACGCCCGCGGAGTGGGCCGCCTTCACCGCCGGTGTGCAGGACGGAGAGTTCGACCGGCCGCGATAAGGCACGGCCGCCTTCGAAGATCACGGAATGACACATTTTCGGCAACGAAAAGACGTTTATCGAGGCCGAATACGGGTAGCCCATCATCTGTGGACCGAGGGCTCAAGAGTTCCCATCCCCGGTACCGGAAATTGCGGCCGGACGATTGGGTGGAATGGCTGATCGTCGCGCTGTTGTTCGCGGTGTCGGCGGTCGGAGTCTTCGTCCTCACCAGCTCGCTGTTGTCGGCGCTGCTCGTCGGCATGCTGGTGTGGGTCGTGGCCCTCGGCGTCGTGGCCATGTTGTAAGGGTGCGCCGACCGGCCGGGGATCGCCCCGGCCGGTTGTCCGGCGTCTATCGGCGGAACAGCTTGTTGCCCAGCCAGACCAGCGGGTCGTACTTGCGGTCGGCCACCCGTTCCTTCATCGGGATCAACGCGTTGTCGGTGATCTTGATGTGCTCGGGGCAGACCTCGGTACAGCATTTGGTGATGTTGCACAGACCGAGCCCTTGCTCGTCCTGGGCGAGTTCGGTGCGGTCGCCCGCATCCAGCGGGTGCATCTCCAATTCACTGATCCGCATCAAATAACGCGGTCCGGCGAACGCTTTCTTGTTCTCTTCGTGGTCACGCACCACGTGACAGGTGTTCTGGCACAGGAAGCACTCGATGCACTTGCGGAATTCCTGCGAACGTTCGACGTCGACCTGCTTCATCCGGTACTCGCCCGGTTTGAGATCGGCGGGTGGCGTGAAAGACGGTATCTCCCGCGCCTTTTCGTAATTGAACGACACGTCCGTCACGAGGTCCTTGATCACGGGGAAGGTGCGCATCGGCGTCACCGTGATCACTTCGTCCTGGGTGAAGGTGGACATCCGGGTCATGCACAGCAGGCGCGGCCGCCCGTTCACTTCGGCCGAACAGGAACCGCACTTGCCCGCCTTGCAGTTCCAGCGCACGGCCAAATCGGGCGCCTGGGTGGCCTGTAGCCGGTGGATGATGTCGAGTACGACCTCGCCCTCGTTCACCAGCACGGTGAAATCCTGCAGTTCTCCGCCGTCGAGATCGCCGCGCCATACGCGGAATTTGGCGTCGTAACCCATCGTTACGCCTCTCGCTCCGTCGATTGCCCGGCCGCGGCCGGGTGCCCGGCGAGTTCATCCGGGGTGTAGTACTTCTCGAGCTCGCCGAGATCGAAGAGGGCGAGCAGGTCCGATCGCATCGGGATCTGATCCTTGCGCGTCACGGTGACGCCGGGGATCGGGTCGCAGGCCGTGCCCGGATCCACCGCGCAGACCAGCAGTTTGTTCCGCCAGTCGGGGTCCATCGACGGGTGGTCGTCCCGGGTGTGCCCGCCGCGGCTCTCGGTCCGCAGCAGCGCCGCGTGCGCCACGCATTCGCTGACCAGCAGCATGTTTTGCAGGTCGAGCGCGAGATGCCAGCCGGGGTTGAACTGGCGGTGGCCCTCGACGGTCACCTGGCGGAACCGGGCACGCAACTCGGCGAGTTTGTCGATCGCCTCGCGCACCTCGTGTTCCTTGCGGATGATGCCGACCAGGTCGTTCATCGTCTGCTGCAAATCGGTGTGCAAGGTGTAGGGGTTCTCGCCTTTGCCGTCGGCGGGCGGATCGAACGGCGCCACGGCGGCCTTCGCGGCGTTCGTGACATCGTCGTCCGCGACTGCGGGCCGCTCGCCGAGCTGTTCCACATAGGCCGCGGCCCCGAGCCCGGCCCGGCGGCCGAACACCAGCAGGTCGGACAGCGAGTTCCCGCCGAGGCGGTTGGACCCGTGCATGCCGCCGGAACACTCACCCGCGGCGAACAGACCGGGCACCGTGGCCGCGCCGGTGTCCGGATCGACCTCGACTCCGCCCATCACGTAGTGACAGGTGGGCCCGACCTCCATCGGTTCCTTCGTGATGTCGACGTCCGCCAGCTCTTTGAACTGATGGTGCATCGAAGGCAGTCGTCGCACGATCTCCTCGGCAGGCATCCGGGAAGCGATGTCGAGGTAGACGCCGCCGTGCTCGGTGCCGCGCCCGGCCTTGACCTCTTCGTTGATGGCGCGGGCGACCTCGTCACGCGGCAGCAGGTCCGGTGTGCGGCGAGCGGAGTCGTTGTCGCGCAGCCACTGGTCGGCCTCTTCCTCGGTCTCGGCGTACTGCCCCTTGAAGACCGGCGGAATGTAGTCGAACATGAACCGCTTGTCCTCGGTGTTCTTCAGCACCCCGCCGTCGCCGCGTACGCCCTCGGTGACCAGGATGCCCTTCACGCTGGGCGGCCAGACCATGCCGGTGGGGTGGAACTGCAGGAACTCCATGTTGATCAGCGTCGCGCCCGCGCGCAGCGCCAGCGCGTGCCCGTCGCCGGTGTACTCCCAGGAGTTCGAGGTCACCTTGTACGACTTGCCGATGCCGCCGGTCGCCAGGACCACCGCGGGGGTCTCGAACAGGATGAAGCGGCCGGATTCGCGCCAGTAACCGAACGCGCCGGAGATGCGGTCACCGTCCTTGAGCAATTCGGTGATGGTGCATTCGGCGAAGACTTTGATGCGCTTCTCGTAGTCACCGGTCTCGGCGAAATCCTCCTGTTGCAGCGACACGATCTTCTGCTGCATGGTGCGGATGATCTCGAGGCCGGTCCGGTCGCCGACATGCGCGAGCCGCGGGTAGGTGTGGCCGCCGAAATTGCGCTGACTGATGCGGCCGTCCGCCGTCCGGTCGAACAGCGCCCCGTAGGTCTCCAGTTCCCACACTCGATCGGGCGCTTCCTGAGCATGCAATTCGGCCATGCGCCAGTTGTTCAGGAACTTGCCGCCGCGCATCGTGTCCCGGAAATGAACCTGCCAATTGTCCTTCTCGTTCGCGTTGCCCATCGACGCCGCGCAGCCGCCTTCGGCCATCACGGTGTGCGCTTTGCCGAACAGCGACTTGCACACCACCGCGACGGACAGGCCGTGCTCCCTGGCTTCGATGACCGCCCGCAATCCGGCGCCGCCCGCTCCGATCACGACGACGTCGTACTTGTGCCGTTCCACTTCTGCCATGCAGAGAAACTCCTCGATGAGGCGGTCAGTCGATGAACCGCAGGTCCGAAATCGTTTGGCTGGCAACCAACATGACGTAGAAGTCGGTCAGCACGAGCGTGCCGAGAGTGGTCCAGGCCAGCGCCATGTGCCGGGTGTTCAGCTTGGAGACCTGAGTCCAGAACCAGTAGCGCACCGGATGCGCGGAGAAGTTCTTGAGCCGTCCACCCGCGATGTGCCTGCACGAGTGGCACGACAGCGTGTAGGCCCACAGCAGGATCACGTTGACCAGCAGCACGATATTGCCGAGGCCGAAACCGAAGCCACCGGTCTTGCCGTGGAAGGCGACGATGGCGTCGTAGGTGTTGATCACCGAAACCACCAGGGCCACATAGAAGAAGTAGCGATGCGCGTTCTGGACGATCAGCGGCAGCCTGGTCTCACCGGTGTACTTGGCGTGCGGCTCGGCCACGGCGCAGGCGGGCGGGGAGAACCACACCGCCCGGTAGTAGGCCTTGCGGTAGTAGTAGCAGGTCAGGCGGAAACCGAGCAGGAAGGGCAGCACCACGAAGCCCAGCGGCAGGATCGCGGGCAGATCGCCGAAAGGGGTGCCGAAATGGCTGGAGCCCTCGACGCAGGAAGTGCTCAGGCACGGTGAATAGAACGGGGTCAGATAGTGATAGTCCGGGACCCAATATGCCGTGCGCACATACGATCTGATCGTCGCGTAGATGACGAACGCGGCTAGCCCGAGCACCGTGACGAGTGGGGGGATCCACCATCGGTCGGTGCGCAACGTGCGATCCGAGATTCGGGCCCTTGTTCTGCTGAATACGCCGGTGCCCGCTTCGGGGGCGGCGGTCGGTGCGGCACTCACAGGCGGATGCCTCGCTGATCTTGTGTGCGGGTGGTCATCGTTACCTCCGCAATCGAATGTGATGCTGAGCACCATACGACACGTGCGCTATTGATCGAACGGGGTCTCGACAAACATGCCCCGCCGTCAACCGTATGATTTGCGCCACATCAGGCACGCCTCATGCTTGTCTACGCGGGTTCCGGGCCAACCGGACTTTTCGAAGTCACCTTCCGCGAAACAAGATTCGAGCAGGCAAAAACGGAATGCCGTAATTGTCTCTTCAACCGCAGGGTGAAGACATCGATCGTCGGCCATATCCGACCGGAATCAACCTGTTGACCTGCTCGGATGCACCCGGCAACGGGAGGGTGCGACTGGAGCGCCTGTGCAGGCAGCGGCACGCGCCGCGCGGCCTCGCCGGATGTCGGTCTCGATGGTGTGCCCGCCGCGGTGACCGAACGCTCGGTGCGGGAACCGACACGGGTGGCGGTCTCGGCGCTGGTGCGAGAAGAACGACTCGATCGTCGCGCCGGGCAAGGTGAACATCTTCATCGCGCTCGGTGTCCGGCGGGGGTGAGCGGCTTGCGCACCATGGCGGGTCGCTGCACGAACTGTGTCGTGCGGAGGACCGATACGGCTCAGACGTCCATCGCGCGCTGTGCGATCACGGCGGCGCCGTGCGCCAGGCCGCCGGGACCGCGCGCAGCCCGGTGGCACGGGTGCGGCCGCCACGGCAGGCATCGGGCAGGGAGTACCGCGATGGGCGGCGCGCGCCGCCCACCCCGGAACTACTTCGTCCGCGGACGGGAGTGGAAGCCGAGCCCCTCGTCCTGTGCGCCCATCCAAGCGGCCTCGTCGGACTTGCTGTCCGGCACGTAGATGACGTCTTGGGCGGTCCGCCGCACCTCCGGCGGCGGTGACTGCTCGAGTTCGTCGGCGTCGATGGCGAGGCGCTCGAGGTCGTTCTCCAACCGCCGCACCGTGCTGGCGTCGCCGTACTGGGTGCGGAGTACGCCGATGGATTGCCGGAGTTGGCCGACCGCGTAGCGTAGTTCCGCGAATTCGCTGCGAGTCATCGATACCTCCTGGATTCCCTGGCGGACATGCGAACTCGGTGCCGTGACGCGCGGTTGCCCGTTCGCCTTGGGCCGCGCTGTACCGAGTCGTGTGACCCACCACACAACGTGATCTACAACACAGTACCGAAAGAATCCGATCCTGGCTCGCGTGCGGTCGAAATCCGATGGTTGCCGCCCGCTTGCCGAGCTCAGCCCGCTGCGGCGTACCCGGCGCCCGACGGCGCCGCGGCGAACGCGCGTTCGGCGAGTCCGGCGATGGACAGCGCGACTTCTTCGGCCCGCTCGAGCAGCACGCTGTGCCCGGCGCCTTCGAGCCGGACCAGTTCGGAACTGGCCAGCTGGGAGGCCAGTGCCACCGAGTGCGCGAACGGGAAGATGAGGTCCGCCGAGCCCGCCAGCACCAGCGTGGGAATCGCGCCGAGCCGGTGCAGAGTCGCCGTCTCGTCGAAGGTGATCAGCGAGTGCAGGAATCCGGCCATGGTCAGCAGCGGCGTGTCGTTCAGCATGGCCGTGGCCAGCGCGGCGATCCGCGGGTTCACCTTCCTGGTGCCGAATTCGGCCTCGCGCAGGATCGGCGTGAACAGGCGGCGGGTCAGGTGCCTGGACGCCTGCATCACCTTCGGGGCGTGCGTGACGGCGGCTTGCAGCGAGTTCACCGCCCGCCGGTTCAACAGGCGCGCCAGCCCCACCTCGGTGATCCCGGCGGCAGCGGCCGCGAGCAACCCGACGCCTGCGATCCGCGTGCCGATGGCCTGCGGGTAGAGCCGGGCGTAGGCGAGCACGACCATCGCGCCCATCGAGTGGCCGACCAGGATCACCGGACCGGTCGGCGCGACCGTCCGCAACACGGTGTCCAGGTCGTGCCCGAGCTGTTCGATGGTGTAGGTCGACGGATGCGCCACCCCGGATTCGCCGTGGCCGCGGTGATCGTAGAACACCATCCTGGTGTCGTCTCCCCACTGCCGCAGGAGGTGCTCGCGCAGGTAGATCCAGGATTCGGTGCGCAGGCAGTGGCCGTGCACGAAGACGACGGTCGCGAGGGCGTCGTCGCCGCCGAAGACGCGGACCGCGAGGGGAACGCCGTCTTCGGCCGACACTGTGACGTGGTGGCCGTCGTGATCTACGGCGCGGCGGGCGATGGTCGTGGACATGGCACCCTCCTGTGGGCGCGGCGCATGTTCGGCGCCTCTTGCCCAGATGTCGCACTGGATTTCCGCCCCGTTAACCCCCTACACCTGCCGTTACGTACACGTTGTCCAACCGACGCTGCCGGTCGATCGAGCAGCTGGCTTCGCTCGCACAGAAAAATCTACGAAATAGTAGTTGGAGAACTAGATAGCTTTAGATTGCCCTGATCGCTATGTGCGGCACGCTCGCGAGAAATATCTGCGGTTCTCTAGGAGAATTCCGATATTGGCGAATAGTTCGCGAGCGACCGCCCGCCGCACGCTCGGGTGGGCGTGCGGCGGGTCCGCTACCGCTCAGGCTTCCGCGCGGGAACGCGTGGACGGCAGGAATGGATGCAGGAGGTTCTCCTCGGTGGACGGGCCCATCTGCCACTCCGCGATCCACGGGCCGGTCCCCTCGCTCGGGTCGAGCACGCCGCCCTCCAGCCATTCGTAGCGGCCGTCGAGCACGCCGCGGGTCAGGGTGCGGTCGTCGTCGTCGGTGTTGTCCCACAGCGCGTCGAACAACTCGCGCACGCGCAGCCGCGACTGCCTGCAGAAGGTGTCCGCCAGTTCTTCGGCCGCCTTGCCCTCCGGCGCGTCGGCGGCGCGCAACGCGTGGGCTCGCACGCAGGCCGCCGACATCGCGAACAGCTCGGCGCCGATGTCGACGATCCGGCCGAGGAAGTTCTGCCGGTACTCCAGGCCCGCCTGCCACCGGCCCATCGCGTACATCAGGGACCTGGCCTGCTTGCGCGCACTGCGCTCGACGAAGCGCAAATGCCGGGCCAGCACGCCGAATTCGGTGTACGCCGCGGGTACCGTCCCCGCGCCGACCGCGAGCTGCGGGAACCACTTGGCGTAGAAACCCGTCGCGCCGACCGCGGCCTTCGCCTTGTCCTTGAACTCTGCTTTGCGGTCGACCAGCGCGCCGGCGGCCGCCATGTGCGCGTCGGCCATCTCCCTGGCGATCAGCAACCGCATGATCTCGCTGGAGCCTTCGAAGATGCGGTTGATCCGCAGATCGCGCACCAGCTGCTCGGCGGGGACGGCCCGCTCGCCCCGCGCGGCGAGCGAGGCCGCCGTCTCGTAGCCGCGGCCGCCGCGGATCTGCACGAGTTCGTCGGCGATCCGGCAGCTCATCTCACTGGCCCACAGCTTGGCCAGCGCCGCTTCGATCCGGATGTCGTTGCGGCCCTCGTCGGACATGGTGGCCGACAGATCGAGCGCCGCTTCCAGCGCGAACGTCGTCGCCGCGATGAACGCGATCTTCTGACCGACGGCCGCGTGCTCGCCGACCGGCCTGCCCCACTGCACCCGCTGGGTGCTCCACTCCCGCGCGATCTTCAGCGACCACTTGGCGGCGGCGGTGCACAACGCGGGGATGGCGAGCCTGCCCGCGTTCAGGGTGGTGAGCGCGATCTTGAGGCCGTCGCCCTCCCGGCCGATCAGGTTGCGCTTGGGCACCCGGACGTCGTGCATCCGGGTCAGGCCGTTCTCGATGCCGCGCAAGCCCATGAACGAGTTGCGCCGCTCGACGGTGATGCCCGGTGAGTCGGCTTCGACCACGAACGCCGAGATGCCACCGCGGTGCCCCTCGCTCTTGGGCACGCGTGCCATCACCACCAGCAACTCGGCGACCACGCCGTTGGTCGTCCACAGCTTCACGCCGTTGAGCAGGTAGGCCTCGCCGTCCTCGGTCGGCGTCGCGGTACTGGCCATCCTGGCCGGATCGGAGCCGACATCGGGCTCGGTGAGCAGGAACGCGCTGACCGCCCCGGCCGCGCAGCGGGGCAGGAACTCGGCCTTCTGCTCGTCGGTGCCCGCCAGTTTCAGCGGTTCGGGCACCCCGATCGACTGATGTGCGGACAGCAGCACGCCGAGGCTCGGGTGCGCCGAGCCGACCAGCATCAACGCTCGGTTATAGCCGAACTGGGAAAGTCCCTGGCCGCCGAACGATTGTGGGATCTTCAGGCCGAAGCAACCGAGTTCGGCCAGGCCCTTGACGTATTCGTCCGGGATCCGGCTCTCCGCTTCGATCACCGATCCGTCGATGGACTCGCACAGCGTCCGCAGCCGGGACAGGAACGCCTCGGTTCGCTCGGCGTCCTCGGGGCCGGGCTCCGGATACGGGTGGATCAGGTCGAGCCGGAACCGCCCCAGGAACATTTCCTTGGCGAAGGACGGCTTGGCCCAGCTCGTTTCGCGGGATTCCTCGACCAGTGCGCGGGCCTGTTCTTCGGTGGCGTCGACTTTCGCGGCTGTCGCCATGATGTCCTCCCTCGGACGTGATCAGGATCACATCCGAGTGTAGGAGGGTTTGTTACTCATCGGTAGGCCTGCTGGTCGAGATAAATCTACGAATATCTATTGATCTTGAAAGACGGGCGAATAGTTGGCAATCAATCGCTGCGCGCGTGGCCGGCGGGCGCTCACACCGAGCGCAGATAGCGGCCGAAGTGCGGCACCGTGAATCCGATGGTGCCGCGCTCGGCGGAGTAGATGAGGCCTTTCTTGATCAGGCCGTCCCGGGCGGGCGAGAGGGAAGCCGGTTTGCGGCCGAGTTCGTTGGCCACCGCCGCGGTCGCCACCGGCCCGTCGTCGCCGGACAGGTCGGCCATGGCGCGCATGTATTCCCGCTCAGCGGGGGTAGCCCGCTCATAACGGGAACCGAAGAATCCGACCGCCAACTCTTCCTCGGCGGCGGGCGAGGCCACCTCCACATCCTCGGCCGTGATCGGGCTCTCCGGCGCCTGATCCCATGCGGCCTTGCCGTACGCCTGCACGAAATACGGGTAACCATCGGCCTTGCTGTACAACGAGTCCAATGCCTCGTCGGTGAACTTCACATCCTCGCGCTGGGCGGGCGCGATCAGCGCTTGGTCGGCGGACTCCCGATCCAGGCGGTCGATGCGGTGATAGCTGAATAGTCGTTCCGAGTAGCTCTTCGAGGCGGACAGCACCGCGGGCAGGTGCGGCAGGCCCGCGCCCACCACGATCAGCGGTGCGGCGTCCTGGCTCAGTTCGTGGCACGCGCCGCAGATCGCGGAGATGTCGGCGGGCCCCAGATCCTGCATCTCGTCGATGAAGATCGCGATGCCGACGCCGATGTCACCGGCCAGCGCCGCCGCCTCGACCAGCAGCTCCACCAGATCGATCTCGATGTCGCCGGAATCGGCCCGGCCGCTCACCGCGGGCACGTCGATGCCGGGCTGCCAGCGTTCCCGCATGCCCTTGTCCGCGGTGGACCGCAGCGCGAAAGCCTTGAGGATGCCGAGGAAGTCGTCCACCCGTTCCGGATTGCGGTGCGCCGTCGCGATCGCACGCGCCGCCATGTGCAGCGCCGAGGACAGCGGGCGGCGCAATTCCTGGTCCGGGCGCGCCTCGATCTTGCCGGTGCCCCAGCCGCGCGAGATGGCGGCCGAGCGAAGCTGGTTGAGCAACACCGTCTTTCCGACGCCGCGCAAGCCGGTGAGCATGACGCTGCGTTCCGGCCTGCCGCGCGCGACGCGTTCGAGCACGATGTCGAAAGCCGTGAGTTGCTTGTCGCGCCCGGCCAATTCGGGCGGGCGCTGTCCCGCCCCAGGGGCATACGGATTCCGCACGGGGTCCATGCCCCGACACCGTAGCGCGTTTCGTCCGGATAATCTGGGCACATCTATGGCGTGTTCTAGAAAGCCTTAGCGTTTCGTATTGCACTATTGCTCTCGCCGCCGGCTCTCTAGGCTGGTTGCGGTTCGCCAGAACGGTCGCGCGGCACGGCAGCGCGGGAACGGAGGGGCATGTCCGACGAACCACCTCTCGCCGGCCTCGCCGAGGTAGTCGGGTCTTGGAACGTGCCGGCGGGCGCCACGGTGGCCCAGCGCATCCGGTCCAACATCCTCGTCGCGATCGAGCGGGGCTACGACGATCCACAGCTGGTCGCCGATCTCGCGGTCGGCCCGCTGGTCATGGCGCTCGGCAAGCTCGAGGTCGAGCTGGCCGAGGCGCGCCGCAGGATCGACGAACTCGAGCGCGCGGTGCACGGAACGCGCCCCTGAACCCGAGTGGTCGGACGGGCCGGCGATGTCCTTCGGTGACCTCGCGCCGCCCGGCGAGATCAGTCCGTGACCTTCGCTTGGGCGGCCATTTTCCGCCGATCCAAGCGGGCTCCGGTCGTGATGGAAAAGACGCAGCTCTGTGGGGTGGACAACATCGCGTCGGCGCCGTAATCTCTTCGTGACTTAGTGGAACCAGTCGCTTCGTAAGAGAAACGGCGCCACTAGTTACCGCCTTAACGGCTGTCGGGGCCAACCGGTCTCGGCTGTCGTACCGGGGACCCACAGGTTCGTCTGGGGTGAATCCTCGAGGCCGATTTCGGTCGCGAGGTAGGGCCGCTCTCCCGGCCCGAGCCCGTCAGCTAACCCGGTCGGCGGGAGAGCAGCAAGATCGGAGACGTAGCTCGGTGGGTAAACACAGCTTGCAACGGGATTCTCGGGTTCCGAATTCCGTCAAGGGTGCGATTGTCATGGGTGCGGTGGCCGCGACCGGCGCCATGCCCGCGATTCCGGCCATGGCCGCGACCATCAACGTTCCCGGTGTCGGCAATTTCGATGTTCCGCAGGAATGGGAACAGCCGGTCCAGCAGCTCAATCAGCAGATCCAGCAGGCGCTCGCGGCCGTTCCCGCCGCCCCTGCCCAGGCGCCGCAAGAGGTCGCTCCTCAGGCTCCCAATTTCGCGCCCATGCTGCCGGGCCTGTTCGGCCAGCAGCAGAGCAACTCCCCGGGTGACATCGCCCTCGACGCCGCCAGGACCAAGGTCGGCGCCCAGTACTCCTGGGGCGCGGCGGGTCCCCGCTCCTTCGACTGCTCCGGTCTCGTCCAGTGGGCATTCCGTCAGGCGGGCATCGAGCTTCCCCGCACCAGCTTCGAGCAGTCGCACGTCGGCGCTCCGGTCGCTTACAACGAGCTGAAGCCGGGTGACATCGTCATCACCAACGGCGGCGGTCACGTCGGCATCTACGCGGGCGACAACAAGCTCCTGAACGCGGTGCAGACGGGTACGCCGGTGTCCTACACGCCGCTGCGCCCCGACATGGTGGTCACCGCACGCCGTATCGTCTAACGAGTGGCCCGCGCCGAATCCGGCATCCAGAACATCGCCACCCAGGCCCGCGTTGATTCGTGGACCTGGGCGGTGCGTCTGTTCAAGACCAGATCCGCCGCTGCGGAGGCATGTCGTGGCGGGCACGTCCGGGTGAACGGCGCGACAGTCAAGCCCGCACAGCCCGTGCGTCCCGGTGACGAGGTCCGCGTCCGCGCGGGCGGTATCGAACGCATTGTCATCGTGGAGCGGATCGTCACCAAGCGCGTCGGCGCTCCGATCGCCGCGCAGTGCTTGATCGATCGCAGTCCGCCTCCTCCCCCGCGCGAAATCCTGGCGAGCATGCCCCGCCGTGACCGCGGCGCAGGGCGGCCCACCAAGCGCGAGCGTCGCGAGACCGACCGTCTCATGGGCCGAGACGAGCACTGAACGAAAGCCGGCGACCGCTGTTCAGATCATGGCCACCGGGCTGAGTCGGCCCGCCAGATAGCGTGCCCTGCACTCGCCGCGGCGGAGCTTTCCGCTGCTGGTCTTGGGGATTCGCCCCGGTTCGAGGAGCAGTACCGCACCGGGCATCACCTCGTGGGTGGACGCGACCGCGGTGCGGATGCGCCGGGCCAGGGCGAACAGTTCGATCGGCTCGCGTCCGTCGACCGTGCCGAGTTCGGCGGCAACGACCAGGTCTTCGCGCAGCCCGTCGTCGTGCCCGAACGCCGTCACGTGACCCGGCCTGACCTCGGGCGCGCATGCCTGCACCGTCGCCTCGATGTCGGCGGGATAGTGATTGCGTCCGTCGACCACGATGACGTCCTTGCGGCGGCCCGCGATGTAGAGCTGGCCCTCGTGCTGGAAGCCGAGATCGCCGGTGCGCAGCCAGCGGGCAGTGCTTCCCGGCAGCGTGGCGCAGAATATCTCCGCCGTGGCATCCGGTCTCCCGAAATATCCGTCGCACACATTGTCTCCGGCCACCCAGATCTCGCCGACGCGTCCAGCGGGCAGCGCGGTTCCGAGCACCGGATCGACGATCCGCAGCTGTTGTCCAGCGGGTGCGCCGCACCCGACCAGTGGCACACCGTCCACGGATCCCGCCGCGTCCTCGGACAGCGCGACCGCGCGGCCTTCGGACAGTGCGGCGCGGTCGAAACGGTGCCATACCGGGTTCTCGCGCTGGTCGCAGACGGTGACCGTCAGGGTGGCCTCGGCCAAGCCGAAGCCGGGAGTGTGCGCGTGATGGCGAAAACCGTAAGGGGCGAAGGTCTCGGTGAACTCCTGCAAGGCGTCGGCGCGGACCGGCTCCGAGCCGTTGAGCACGATGTCCAGTCCGGACAGGTCCAGCCCGGCCCGCTCGGCGGGGGTGGTGCCGGACACCGCGAGTTTCAGGCCGAAATTGGGACACCCCGTGGTACCGGCGCGGTAGTCGGCGATCGCGCGCAGCCAGCGGACGGGGCGCTTCACGAACTCGGCGGGCGCCAGCGTGATGCCGTGCACGCCCAGGAAGAGTGGCAGCGAAAGGCCGAGGATCAGACCCATGTCGTGGAAGAACGGCAGCCAGGTCACGACGGGCCGATCGTCCGCGACCGACACGGCGTGCCCGAGTTGCGTCAACGCCGTGGCGAGATTGTCGTGCGTGACCCGGACGCCCGCGGGAGACCTCGTCGATCCGGAGGTGTACTGCAAATAGGCCAGCTCGTCGCATACCGGATCGATCACCGGTGCGGCCGACGGCGTGGCGGGACCAATGCCGGGCGCGACGAAGCGTGTCTCGAGTGACCCCGCGCGGCGTGTCGTCGGGTCGGCCACGCTCGCCGACGCCATCGCGGTAGGCGCGCCGCACCTGATTCCCGCGGCTGAACCCCATTCCGGCACACCGGGATTCGCGGGCAAGGCGAGTGCTCGTCCCAGTGCTGTGCCCAGGATCGGCGCGGTGATCTCGTCGTGAGCGGAGAGCAGGCTGAGCGAGGGCCTGGCATCGGCCAGGACGGCGTGCAGGCGTTCGCGGTTGCGTGCGCCCGCGGCCGGGAACAGCGGCACCGCGACTCGATTGCTGTACAGGCAGGCGAGAAATGCCACCGCGTAGTCGATGCCGTGGGCGCAGAGGATGCCCACGCGGTCGCCGGGGGCGCTTTCCTGCCGCAGTCGTGCGGCCAGCGCGCCCGACGCGGCATGCAGGCGCGCGTAGGTCAGCGTGACGGGCTTGCGTTCCTGGACGCGGAACCGCAGCTCGGTGAAGGCGGGCTCGTCCGGGCGGGTGGCGGCCCACGCGGCCACCGAAGTCGCGAGACCATTCCCCGCCGGGTGGTCGCCGCGGCTCACGAGGTCTCTCCGGTGTTCGCGGCGACCCGATCCAGCAGGGCGGCGCCGAGGGCGGTGATGGTGGGGTGTTTGAACAACTCCGCCGTCGCGATCCGGACGCGTAGCCGCGCTTCCAGGTTTCGGCGCATCTCGATCGCGAGCAACGAACTGAGTCCGAGGTCGTTGAAGTCGGCCCCGGCGTCGATGTGCTCGGCGGGCAGATCGAGCGTGCTCGCCAGAACGCGGCGGATGGTCGTGGTCAGCGGTTCGGCGGGCTCGGGCGTGCGCTCACTCGCCTCGGCGCGGGCGGGCGCGGGGTCGGGACGGCCGACGGGCACGAGCAGATTCGTCAAACGGATCGCGATCGGGGAAGTGTCGGTCGTCGGCGTGTGCTCCAGCACCAGAAGGTATGGGCCGTCGTAGCGCAGGACCTGGGACAGTACGGCACTTCCGCCCGGCAAGTCGAACGCGCCGATGCCCGCTCGACGCAAATGGCTCGCGCCGCCCGCCGCCGCGGCGAGGCCGGAATCCCACAGCCCCCAGCCGACGCTCAGGATCCGTCTGCCCGGATCACGCTGCGCGAGTGCGTCCATCGCGGCGTTGGCGGCAGCGTACGCGGCCTGCCCCGGCGCACCGAGGGCGCCGGTGGCCGAGGAGAACAGCAATACGAAGTCGGTGGCGTCGGTGGCGGTGAGCTCGATCAGATTGCCCGCCGCGGTGGATTTGGGCAGGAACGTCCTGGTCAGCTGGCTCGCGGTAATCGCGTCGAACCCGGCGTCCTCCAGCACGCCCGCCGCGTGCACGACACCACGGATCATCGAGTCGGAGGCCCGGATGTCGCTGAGCGCGTTGGCCAGGTCGTCCCGGTCGGCGGCGTCGCAGCGCACCACGACGATGCGGTCCTCCAAGCCGTCGAGCAGCGCGGGCACCGGGCGAGGCGCCCTGGTCAGCACCACCACGTCGCGCGCGCCCGCGTCGAGCAACCAGCGCACGGCGACCGAGCCGAGCCTGCCCAGTCCGCCGGTGACGACGTATGTTCCGTTCGCGTCGACGCCGACGGCAGGCACGGCGCGTGGTCGCGCGGGCGTGAAGCGACGCACCGCGGTCTCGCCCGCTGACAGGCGCAGCTCGTCGGGAACGGCGCTGTCGGTGGTCGCCACCAGGCGGGTGAGCAGCGGCAGGTTCCTGGGGTCGGAATCGGCCCAGACCAGGCGCACCGTACGACCCGTCTCCAGTTGCAGCGAGCGCACCAGCCCGGCGATCGCCGCGGGGACGACCGAGGCCGCCGCGGCGGGCTCATCGGGCCGCGGGAGCGGGCGGGCCGGATCCTCGTGCGGCAGTACCACCGTCACGGACGCGGTGGCGTCGTGAGCGGAGATCAGTTGCAGCAGTTCGAGGACACGACCGGCCGCCGCGGCGCTCTTGCCCGCGCTCACGCCGAAACCGCTGGGCCAGACGGCCACTACGGCGTGGTCACCGCTGCGCCCGGCCAGTACCGCGCTGACGAGCGAGCTCGCGTCGTCCGGTTCCCGCGCGATCCGCTCGGTGGGCAGCTCGGCGTCCAGCGCGCGAGCGAGCCGGACGGCGAGGTCGGAGGCGCCGACCACCACCGCGCGCCGCACGAGGGGCGCGGGTGCGTCACCGAGCCCGAGTGAACCGGGATCGCGCGACTCCCAGGACTCCTGACGGAAGGGCGCGTTTCGCGTTTCGTGTTCGGCGTGCGCCGTGCGAAGCCTGCCGAGCCCCTCCTCGTCGGTGGGGTCGGCATAGCGAATGTGTACACCGGAGAAGGCGAGACAGGGCACCCCGTGCTGGTCGGTCGCGATGACGTCGCCGATCAATCCGGTGTCGGCGCGCTCGCGGACCAGCGCGTGCACCTCGAGCACGTGGCGATTCGGTTCATGTGACAGCCAGGCCGAGTCGATGCCGATGGGCAGCGGAATCGACGTGCCGGGCAATTCGTCGAACACCGCCGCGGCGAGCACATGCAGGCAGCCGTCCAGCGTCGCGGTGCGATGCAATTCGGCGGCGTCGAACAGGCCCAGCGCCCGTCCGGTGCCCGCGGCGATGCCGCGCAGCGGGCGGAATCGCGGACCGTACTCCAGCCGTCTGCGGCGCAATTCCTGGTAGAAGACGCCGATGGTGATGACGCGCATGTGATGTCTTGCGGCCCGGTTTGCGTCGACCACCCGCATCCATGCGACGATATCCGCGGGTGTGGGGTCACCGGCGGGCCGGGCCGAAGCCAGCGTTCCGGTGCCCGTGACCTCCGCCCGTACGCTTTCCTCCGCTCCCGGCCCGCGATAGACGACCTCGGGCAGGGCGCTGGGATCGGTCCTCTCATGTACGGCGAAGTCGGCCAGTGCGGCCGCCCCCGCCGTGTCCTTGGCGAGCCGCAGCAGCCGCCGCAGCCAGAAGACGGCGGGCACGATGTTGTCGCCCTGTACCACGTGATGGGTCAGATCCTCGGCGGCGAAGGCGGATTCGGAGACGTGCGCGCTCGCGGGTCCGGCCACCAGCAACGGGAATTTCCGCTTGCGCCACTGCCGCGGTACGGGTGTGCCGAAGGGGCCGAGTGCGGACCAGTCGACCGGCCGCCCCTCCAGGTACAGCCCGGCCACGCCGGTGAGGAAGCCGCTCGCCTCGTCATCGCGCAGCGCCGCGGCATGCGTGCCGTCGCGGAAGTCCGGGTACTCCCGCACCGCCGCGAGCAACACCGGCTGCGGGCCGATCTCCACCACGGTGGCGATGCCGTCTTCGGCCGCGCGCTCGAGCGCGGCCGCCAATTCCACCGTGCCCGCGGCATTCTCCGTCCAGTAGTCGCGGTCCATGGCGGCGGTGGTGATTTTCGCGCCGCGCCGCGCCGTCGAATACACCGGCAGGCGCGGCGTCAGGGGCGTGATCTCGGTCAACGCCGCGACGAAAGGCGCGAGCACGGTGGTGACCTGCGGGCTGTGCGCGGCGAAGTCGACCGCGAGCCTGCGCGCGAACATGTTGCGGCGGGTGGCTCGCCGCACCAGCGTGTCGATATAGCGCGGGGTGCCGGACACGACTACCGACCTCGGGCCGTTGATCGCGGCGACGGCCACTTCCGATCGCATCGGCTCCACGAGTTTGGCCGCCTCGCCCGGGGCCGCCTCCAGCACTGCCATCGCGCCGCGCCCGTCCAGATGCGCCAGCGTCGCGCTGCGCAGCACCACCACGCGCGCCGCGTCCGCGAGGGTCAGCGCGCCGCTCACCGCCGCCGCCGCGATCTCGCCGAGACTGTGGCCTGCCACCGCATCAGGGCGGATCCCCCATGCCGCCAGCAATTTCACCAGCGCCACCTGGAAGGCGAACAACGCGGGCTGCACCAGATCGGTGGCTTGCGCCGCACCCGCGGAGGTGAAACCGTGACGCGGCGTCCAGACCCGCGGCCCGCCCGCCGTCACGATCGCGTCGGTCGCCTCGGCGAGTGCGGCGGCGAAGACCGGATATCGCGCCGCCAGCGCACGGCCCATCTTCGGATGCTGGCCGCCTTGCCCGGAGAACAGGAACAACAGCCCGCCACGGCGGCGGTTCGCCACGGGGCCCAGCGCCGCGTCGGCGTCGCCGTGGCCGAGCGTGCGCAACCGGTGCACCGCGTCGGCGTGATCGTGCGCGAGGATCGCGGCCCGGGTCGGCGCCGGCACCGCTCGCGCCGCCGCTGCGACCGATTCGGGCAAGGAGGGCCCTGTTCGGTCGAATTCATCGGCCAGCCGCAGCGCGCGGTCGCGCATTTCCTCCTCGTCACGTGCGGTGAGCGGCAGCAGTATCGGGAAGTGCGCATCGTGTTCGGCCCGCGCTCGCGTGGCGCCGCGGAGCACGAGATGCGCGATCGTGCCGCCGAATCCGAACGAGCTGATGCCCGCCACGCGTTCCGTCGCGTCCACCCCGCTCCAGTCCACCGGCTCGGTGGGCACGCGCAGGCCGCGCTCGGCCAAGCGCAGCAGCGGATGCTCGGTGTGCACGTTGATCGTCGGGGCGATCACCCCGTGGTGGACGGACAGCGCGGTCTTCACCATCCCGGTGACTCCGGCGGCGGCCTCCAGATGCCCGATGTTGGACTTCACCGAACCGATCCAGATCGGGTCGTCCGCGCCGGGCCCGAGCGCGGCGGCGAGCGCGCCGACCTCCACCGCGTCACCCAAAGGCGTTCCGGTGCCGTGGCATTCGATGTACCCCGCGCTGCTGGGCGGGCGCCCGGCTCGCGACCACGCGGCCCGCAACGTCTCCTGCTGTGCGCGGCCGTTCGGCGCGTACAGGCCGTTGGAGCGGCCGTCCGATCCGACGGCGGTTCCGACGATCTCCGCGTACACCCGGTTGCCCTCGCGTACCGCGTCCGCGCTGCGCTGCAGAATCACCACGGCGCAGCCGTCGCCGCGGGTGTAACCGTCCGCGGCGACGTCGAACGGCGTCGAGCGTCCGCCGGGCGACAGGAAGCCGCCCTCGGCCAGGTAGTTCGAGGTGTGTTCCAGCAAGACGAGATTGACGCCGCCCACGATGGCGAACGGGACGGCGCCGTCGGCGAGCAGCCGGACCGCGAGGTCGACCGCGGCGAGCGAGGACGAGCATGCGCTGTCGAGTACCAGACTCGGCCCGTGCAGGTCGAGCACGTACGACAACCGGTTGGCGATGATGCTGAGCGCCGACCCGGTCACCGCGTAGGGCGCGTCGTGACCCGCGCGGCCGAGCACCGCGATGCCGTGGTCGTACCCCGACGCGCCGAAGACGACGGCCGCGCCGGAACCCCGCGTGCGATAGCCGATCCCGGCATCGTCGAGCGCCTCGACCGCGACTTCCAGCGCGAGCCGCTGCTGCGGATCCATCAGCGCGGCCTCGCGGTCGGAGATGGCGAACCAGTCGTTGTCGAAGGACTCGACATCCGCGAGGTACCCGCCGCGCCGCGAGCCCAGCCGCCCGGCGGGCGGGGCGGACGTGGCGTCCCGGCCCTCGAGCAACAGCTGCCAGAACTCGGCGACGCTCGCCGCCCCGGGCAGTCGGCAGCCGATGCCGATGATGGAGACGGGTGGATGCGAGCCGACGGAATCAGTGGCCGCGCTGCTCATCGCATCGCGAGATACTCGACAAGCTGTTCGATGTCCGGATGGTCGTAGAGCGCGGTCAGCGGAACTTCGACTCCCATGGCGTCCTCGAGATAGGCGGTCAGCCTCGCGAGCTGAGTGGAACCGAGGCCGAGATCGGTGAATGGCGAGCTGGTCGACACCGAGGCGGCGTCGACACCTAGTAGATCCGCTACGGCAAGGACGGCGGCACAAGTGAGTGCGGTGCGTCGGCTATTGCCGAGCGAAACGTCGTGTTCCGGTGCACCACTGTGCCCGTCCGGAAGACCGGGCCGCATCGCGTCCTCCCTCCCCGTCTCCCCGGCTGCTGTCACCGCTCGAGAACGGTACCCCCGCGATTATGCCGCAGAAACCGCCCGGAGCAACGTCGCATATCCGCTGCCTGCCCGGCTCTTTCGCGAACCGGCGTGATCACATACCGTGGCACCGTGACCGAACCGGACAGCGGTGCCGCCACCCGTGCCGAGCGCACGCCGACTCTGCCCACCCTGCTGCGCTGCTGCGCCGCCTTGGCGGCCACGCCGGGCCGGTTGTTGCGGCCGCGCCGCCCCGACACCGCCCTGCTGGCGAACCTCGAAGCGCTGCCGCCGCCCGCCGCGAGCGCCACGGTCCGGCTGACCGTGCTCACCCAGGCCACCATGTCGGCGCCGACCACGATCGTGGCCGAGGGCGTGCGCAGCCTGCGGGAGATGCGGCTGTCGATGGCGGCGTTCCTGGTCGAGCATCCGAAGGCGCGGTTCCTGGTCGACCCGGCCCTGTGTGCGGGCGTGCACGAGCGCGTGCTGCCCGAATTGCCGTTCCCGGTGCCGCTGCTCGTCGCGCCGGACAAGCCGGTGCTCGGGCTGTCCGACGCGCTCGCCGCGCACGATGTCGCGGGCGAGGACATCGATTTCGTGGTGCCGACCCATCTGCACTGGGATCACGTCTCCGGCCTGCTGGAGCTGCCCGCCTCGGTCGAGATCCGATTGCCCGGAGTCGAGTACGACTGGGCGATGGGCGGCCCGCACGCACCGGCCGGTGTGGCGCGCGGACCGCTGCGTGGGCGCAGTTTCGACCGCTTCGAGCTGGACGGACCGCCCGTGCTGACCTTCCCGCGCAGCAAGGACCTGTTCGGCGACGGCTCCATGCTGCTGGTCGATCTCGCGGGCCACACGCCGGGCAGCATCGGCGTATTGCTCGCGGTGGACGACGGCAGCCGCGTGCTGTTCGCCGGCGACGCCGTCTGGAGCAAGTTGCAGGTCGATCTGCTGCGGGAGAAGGCGCCCATGCCGGGCAAGCTGTTCGACGCCGACCGGGACGCCGCCTTCACCACGATCCATCGCCTGCACGCGCTGCCCGACGGCATCGAACTCGTCGCGAGCCACGACTACGCGGCCGTCACCGCCCGCGCGGCCAAGTAAACGCGGTCAGCCGACCACCACGGTTTCGGCCAGACGGGCCGTGATCAGCTCCTCGGCCTCGGTGACCATCCGGCCGATCAGCTCGGCGCAGGTCGGGATGTCGTGGATCAGGCCCTGGCACAGGCCGACCGACCAGATGCCCGCGTCCAGGTCGCCCTCCTCGAACACCCGGCGGCCGCGCGCACCCGCCACCAGGTCCCGCACGTCGTCGAAGGTGCCGCCGGACTTCTCGATCTCGACGACCTTGCGGCTGATCTCGTTGTCCGCCACCCGCGCCGTGTTGCGCATGGTGCGGAAGATGAGCTGGGTGTCGCGCTCGGAGTTCGCGACGATCTTCTCCTTGACCTTCTGATCGATCGAGGACTCCTGCGTGCACAGGAACCGGGTGCCCATGTTGACGCCGTCCGCGCCGAGGGCGAGCGCGGCGACCAGGCCGCGGGCGTCGGCGATGCCGCCGGAGGCGATCATCGGGATGCTCAGCTCCCGTGCGGCGGCCGGGATGAGCACCAGGCCGGGGACGTCGTCCTCACCGGGGTGGCCCGCGCATTCGAAGCCATCGATGCTCACTCCGTCCACGCCGATCCGCTCGGCCTTCAGCGCGTGCCGCACGCTGGTGCACTTGTGCAGCACCTTGATACCCGCGTCCTTGTAGTACGGCAGGAACGGTTCGGGGTTGCTGCCTGCCGTTTCGACGATCCCGACGCCGCTGTCGATGATCGCCCGCACGTATTCCGCGTACGGCGGCGGATTGATCGACGGCAGGATGGTGACGTTCACGCCGAACGGCTTGTCGGTGAGTTCTCTGGTGCGCTCGATCTCGCGGAGCAGGTCGTCCGGGGTCGGCTGGGTCAGCGCCGTGATGAAGCCGAGCCCGCCCGCGTTGGCGACGGCCGCGACGAGTTCGGCCCGCCCGACCCACATCATGCCGCCCTGCACGATCGGGTGTTCCACCCCGAACTTCTCGGTGAACCTGGTCCGCAGCATTGCGCTTCTCCTATGTCTCGCGCGGGCGTGCCGGTTCGCCCGTTCGGGTCGATGGTGACACGAGAATCGGCCCGTCTTCAACTCACAAGTGAGCCGAGGTTCGCATATTTGACGATCTTCATCGCTGCCGTTTCCGCTTCGCAACCGTTCGGTGGGAGGTCAAATGGCCTGCTAGAAGAGTTCAAGCCGAACCGGGTACCAGCTCCAGGCTGATTAACCCGGATTCATTCCGCAATCTCTTGCCGGGCGTTTAAGTTAGTTGATATTCTGCACGCGATTCAGCCCGTCGCCGCCGTCGGACCACCCGGCGGGCCGATGACGGTCCGAGAGGAGTTCGTGGCAATGACCACCGGGGCAGCAGCGCTCGACGAGCCGATCAGGTCGCGGCGTAATCACTGGAACAACCAGATCGCCGTGCACGCGCAGATGCGCCCGGACGCGGTCGCGATCCGGTTCCGTGGCGTGGACACGACCTGGCGGCAGTTGCACGAGCGGTCGCTGAAGTTCGCCGACGGACTGGCGCGCCGGGGCGTCGGGTTCGGCGACCGGGTGCTGATCCTGGCGCTGAATTACCCGGAATACCTCGAGGCCGTGTTCGGCATCAACGCGCTGGGCGCGATCGCGGTCCCGGTCAACTTCCGGCTCACGCCGCCGGAGGTCGCCTATATCGTCGGCGACAGCGGGGCCAAGGCGGTCGTCACCGATACCGTGCTGCGGCCGCTGGCCGCCGCCGTGCGAGCGCAGGCGCCCGCCCTGGAGACCCTCGTGGTGATCGGCGGCGCGTCCGAGGACGGCGTGATCGGCTACGACGACCTGATCGCCGAATCGCGTGAGTCGCACACCCCGCTGGACATCCCCGAGGACACCCCCAGCCTCATCATGTACACCTCGGGCACCACCGGCAGCCCGAAGGGCGCGGTGCTGACCCACGCGAATATGAACGCGCAGGCGCTGACCTGCATCCGAGCGCTGGCGCTGGAACCCGACTCGATCGGGCTGTGCACCTCGCCGCTGTTCCACATCGCCGGTCTCGGTAGCCTCGCGCCCGCCTTCCTGCTGGGCTCGAAGACGGTGCTGCATCCGCTCGGCGCCTTCGACGCCGGTGAGTTCCTGGACGCGCTGGAGCGCGAGCAGGCCACCTCCGCGTTCTGCGTGCCCGCGCAGTGGCAGCTGGTCTGCGACCATCCGACGGTGAAGGATCGCAAGCTCGCGCTCGAGGTGCTCAGCTGGGGCGCCGCGCCCGCCTCCGACACCGTGCTGCGCGCGATGGCCGAGTGCTTCCCGAACTCGTTCAACGTCGCGGTGTTCGGCCAGACGGAGATGTCGCCGATCACCTGCGTGCTGGAGGGCAAGGACGCCATCCGCAAGCTCGGCTCGGTCGGCAAGGTGATCCCCACCATCCAGGCGCGCATCGTCGACGACGAGATGAACGACGTCGCGCCCGGCGAAGTGGGCGAGATCGTCTATCGCGGTCCCACGCTCATGCAGGGCTACTGGAACAAGCCGGAAGCCACCGCCGAGGCCTTCGCGGGCGGCTGGTTCCACTCCGGCGACCTGGTCCGCCAGGACGAAGAGGGCTTCGTCTACGTGGTGGACCGCAAGAAGGACATGATCATCTCCGGTGGCGAGAACATCTACTGCGCCGAGGTGGAGAACGTCCTGTTCGCCCACCCGAAGATCCGGGAGGCCGCGGTGGTGGGCCGCACGCACGAGAAGTGGGGTGAGGTGCCGGTCGCGGTGGTCGCCCTGCACAACCCGGACGATGAGCTGACCTTGGCCGAGTTGGAGCCGTTCCTCAACGAGAACCTCGCGCGCTACAAGCACCCCAAGGAACTGGTGCTGCTTGCCGAGCTGCCGCGCAATGCGAGCGGCAAGGTGGTCAAAGTCCAGTTGCGCAAGGACTATTCGTCTTGAGCATGCGGTGCGTTCGGTTTCACGTGAATCGGACAATGCACGCGGGCGCGGATGCGTAAGGTCGTCACATGGCGATCCGACGCATCCGCGCCGCCGTGCTGGCGCTGCACTGGCAGGTGAATGTCATTCGGCCGGAGGGGTTCTTCGGTCCCATGCTGGCCGCGCCCGTGGCGGCTTCTGGCGTCGTGGCGCGGGCGACGGACTTCCACGCCGCGGCGCTCGCGGCGCGGCTGCCGGTGGTCTTCACCCGGTTCACCATTCCGATCGGCGAAGGAGAACTGGTGCGCAACACCGGATTCATGCGCTCGGTCGGCGCGGCGCAGACCGAGTTCCGGCCGGAATCACCGGGCGCCGCGATCATTCCGGAGATGGCGGCGCAGCCGACGGAAGTCTTCGACAACCAGAAACTCTCCGGCCTGGCGGGCAGCAAACTGCCGGAATGGTTGGCCGATCAAGGGATCGAGACGCTCTTCGTCACTGGCGTCGCCACCAACCTGACCGTCGAGCAGACCGCACGGCACGGCACCGATCTCGGCTTCACCGTGCACCCGGTAGCCGACTGCGTGGCCGCCGCCACCCCGGAAGCGCACGAAGCCGCTTTGGCCAACCTCGAACTCGTCACAGCGGGCAGTGTGCGCGCCGCGGATGCGCTGGAACTGATCAGCGGCTGAGCATCGCCGCGGAGGAAATGGCTTCTCGGCCCACGCGGAAGGCCGGTCACCCACTCCGTCCGGCCAACCCTGGACCGATGAGGCGGACCACCTGCTGGTACGCCTCCTCGGCCGAGAGCGGTGGGTGTCCTTCCGCGATCGCGCCGAGCAGGCCGACGACACCCCAGGACAGGAACGTCACGGTGGTCGCGAACTCGTCTTCCGGCATCGTCAGCCGGTCGCGCAGCCGCTCGGCGAGGATCTGCGCGACCATCACCCGCGTGGTGCGCAATAGCACCGTGCCGCTCTTGCGGCCGAGCAGCGCCCGGTAGATCTCCGGGTGACCGGCGGCCAGCTCGAACAGCGTGCGCACCGGCGCGAGCGGTTCGGGAGCGTCCGCGTCGGTCTCCGCCGCGGTCATGGCCGCGCGCAGGTAGTCGGTGCTGCTGCGCAGCAGCAGATCGTCTTTGTCCCGGTAGTGGGTGTAGAACGTCGACCGCCCGACGTCCGCGCGCTCGAGGATGTCGCGCACGGTGATCCGGTCGTAGGCGCCTTCGACCATGAGTTCGATCAGCGCTCGGTGCAGCGAGGCCCTGGTGCGCCGGACCCGGCGATCGGCGCTGTCCTGTTCTTCCCGCACGGTGCCTCCCGGACAAATGTCTCGTACGCGTCCGATTACGGACGGTTTCCGTGGCATTGATCCTGGTCGGCACGGCCATATCGGCAGATCCTGAACTCATGTCCGGAAACGAACACCAGTCTGCCACCGATAGCCACCCCGACGTCGGCGTGCTGCTCACCCAACCGCGCCGCTACCGTGCCCTCAAAGCCGCGCTTCTACTCGGCCGGGCGAACCGCCTGAACGCCCGGCTCGCCGAGTTGGCTCGTCCCGCCGCCGGCGCCGAGGTCGTCGATGTCGGTTGCGGTCCGGGCGACCTCGCTCGCGTGCTCGCTCGCCGCGTCGGCCGGGTCACCGGCGTCGATCCGTCGCCGCAGATGATCGACTACGCGACCGCGCGCTCACATGACCTGGCCAATTGCCGGTTCGAAGTCGGGACGGCACAGGATCTTCCGCTGCCCGACGCGTCCGCCGATCTCGTGACCTCGACCTTCGCGATGCATCACATCCCCGCGTCGCACCGTGCCGACGCCATCGCGCAGATGTTCCGGGTATTGCGCCCGGGCGGCCGGCTGCTGCTCGCCGACACGCTGCCGACCGATCCGTTGCTCTCCACCGTGGTGCGCGTCATGGCGAGATTCGCGGCGCACCGCACCCACGATGCCGATCACGACCACGGTGATCCACTGGCGGGCATCGATATCCGCCGGTATCGAGACGACCTGCGCGCGAACGGTTTCGAAAGTGTCGAATTCGTCGTCGTCCGCCCCGCGACCGCCGTGCTGCTGGCGAACAAACCAGGCGAGACCGCCGCTTAGATCAGGTCCTTCTTCGCCAGCCAGCGCATGGCGCCCCAGCCGCAGAACACCGGAAGCCAGCAGGTGAGTACGCGGTAGAGCAGCACCGAGGGCACCGCGATGTTCGCGGGCAGGCCGAAGGCGGCCAGACCACCGATCAGCGCCGCCTCGACCGCGCCGACACCGCCCGGGGTCGGCGCGGCCGCGGCCAGCGTGCCGCCGATCATGGTGACGATCGTGACGGTGATGAAGGTGGTGCCGCCGCCGAACGCCTGCACGCTGGCCCACAGCGCGCCCGCCATACCGACGGTGAGCGCCGCGCATCCGCCGATGATCACCGCGGAACGTTTGGGATCGCGGGCCAGGTCGGCGAGTTCGCCGATGACCTCCTGCAACTGCGGCCGCACCGCGTCGTTCAGCCAGCGGCGCAGTTTCGGCACGAACATGAACGCGCCGACGATCCCGACGCCCACGCCGGCGAGCAGATACAGCACCGTGGCGTGCGGGACGAAATGCGACAGGTCCGTCGAGGTGCCCGCCAGGATGCTGAACGCGAGCAGCAGGCCGACATGCGTGATCACCTGCACCGCCTGTTGCAGCGCGACCGCGGCGGTGGCGCGCACCGTGCCGATACCTGACTTCTGCAGAAACCGCACGCTCAACGCGAGTCCGCCGACGCCTGCGGGAGTGGTGGTCGCGGCGAAAGTATTGGCGACCTGCATGATGAGCAGATTCCGGATGTTCACCGCGCCGAACGCACAGGCCCACAGCGCCGCCGCCGCGCCGACGTAGGTCAGGGCGGAGACGAGCAGCCCGAGCAGCGCCCACCACCAGTTCGCCGTGCGCAGCTGGGTGAAGAAGGTCGGCACGGCGCTGATGAACGGGTAGGCGACGTACACCAGCCCGATCAGCAGGACCAACTGGATGATCTGGTTGCGGGAGAACCGGGTGATCTGCTCGGCTTCGATCCGGTCCTGACCGGTCTGTTTGCGCACCTCGTCGCGGGCGTCGGACAGCGCGGTCTTCCATTCCGGGACCGCTTTGCGGATGCCGGTCGGGATGGCCGACTTGGTCAACCGGCCCGCCGCGGCGAGTACCCGCGCCTCACCCAGGGTTTCGATCGCCGCGCGCACGGCGGGCTCCTTGCCGAACGTCGCGGTGGTCGTCACCAGCAACTGGGCGATGTCGGATTGCAGTTGCGCGTCCGACGCTCCGTATTCGGCGTTGCCGAAGCCGCCGAACAGTGTGACGCCGTCGGCCACACGGATGTCGACCGGCCGCAGGTCGCCGTGTGAGATCTGCTTCTGTTGCAGAGTGTCCAGCGCTCGCCACACTCCGGGCAGCACTTCGGCGGACTGTTCGGTGATCGCCGTGCCGCACGGCTGCGTGTGCGCGTACAACATCCAGCCACGCGACAGCGCGGCGACCGCGACGGGGGTGCCGCTGCCGAGCCCCAGGTCGGCGACGGCGATCGCCATGAGCGCGCGATGCTCGACCGCACGGTGCATGGAACCGTGGATGGCCGCGGTTTCGCTGGAGCGGAAGGTCAGCCAGCGCCACAGCTGGCGCAGCGCGCCGAAACTGCGCTGGTTCTTGCCGAACATCTCGACGAGCAGCTCGCGTTCCGGCCCTTCGATGGCGGCGGCGAGCACCAACGGACCGCGGCCCGCCGGATGCACCACGGTGAACCCGGTGACCGTGTGACCACGATTGGCGAGCACCCGCACGGCCGCGTCGAGCGGGACCTCCAACGCGGGCGTGCCCACCACGAGCACGATCACCGCGCCGACCAGCCAGCCGACCGCGAGCCCGAACATCGCCCGGGCGGGCACCACGGTGCTGACCGCGAGGTGGATCGGCGCGAACGCCAGCAGCAGGAACCACAACCAGCGCCGCGGGCGGGTGGGCAGCCACGGACTGGCGACGGTGAGCATGGCGGCGATCATCGCGATCCAGCGCGGATCGTCGAGGAACTGGGACAGGAAGGTGTCCAACCGGTCCGGCACCTGCAGATGCCATTTCGGCGCGGAGAGGCCGGTGCCGGTGATGGACAACAGCAATCCCGCTACCACCCCGGCAGCGGCATAGCCGGCGAGCAGCTTCCACTGCCTGCCGATGATCAGCTCGATCAGGATCGCGAACGGCAGCGCGAGAATCGCCATGCCGTAGACCAGGTACACCAGGTTCGACTGGTCCGGGTTGAGGAAACCGACGATGTTGGAGACCGAGCGTTCCAGGGCCAGCCATTCCGGGCGGGTGATCAGTGAGGCCGCGATCACGACCGCCACCCACAGTGTTGCGAGGACGACCCGGATGATGTCGCTCGTGCGCCGGATCAGCGGCTGTAGCAGGCTCCCCGTGACCGGGATCTCCCGCCCGTCCACTCGCATGCTCGCCCGCCTCTCCGGGTATTCAGGCCGTACTGGTTGGAGCCGCGAGACCCGCGTTCAGGTCCTGCGTCGAGTGCCGCTCCCCTTTTCTGGGCGTACCCGGTGAGTTACCCATGTGCGTACGAAGTCTGTTGTTACGTTCGCTGCACGATACCGGCTGGTGTGGACGATCCGGCTCGCGGAACCCCGCCGCTGTCTCCGCTCGGTTGTGCAGTGTGCCGGACATCACTCACGCTCGAGGTTGATCTTCACATCAGTGTCAAGTTTCAGCATGAGGGCATGGACAACGAACTCTTCGAGTACAGCCCGATCGTCGATCGTCCGCCGTTGCGGTGGCCCGGCGGTGCCAGGGTGGCGTTCTATGTCGGACTCAATGTCGAGCACTATCGGGTGGACCGGCCGTCCACGAGCATCTTTCCCGGTACTGCCGGGCTCGCGCCGGATCCGCTGAACTACGGCTGGCGTGATTACGGACCGCGGGTGGGCATCTGGCGGGTGATCGAGGTGCTCGACCGGCACGGTATCCGGGCCAGCGCGTTGCTGAATTCCGATGTCGCCGAGCGGTATCCGCAGATCATCGCGGCGGGTGTACGGCGGGACTGGGCGTGGCTCGCGCACGGGAAGAACAACTCGATCTTCCAGCCGGACGTTCCGGCGGAGGAGGAGGGCGCCTACCTCGCCGATGTGGTCGCGACCATCGAGCGCGCGACCGGACGCAGGCCGCGCGGCTGGATGGGGCCCGCGCTCACCGAGTCCTTCCGCACCCCGTCGCTGCTGGCCGAACTCGGCCTCGGCTACGTCCTCGACTGGACCAACGACGACCAGCCCTATCCCCTGTCGGTACCCGGCGTGCTCAGTGTCCCTTACTCGGTGGAACTCAACGACAACACACTGTTCCTCGGCAAAGCCACCAGCGGACCGGATTTCGTGCGCATGGTCCGCGATCAGTTCGACCAGCTCTACGCCGAGTCGGCCGACAGCGGGCGGGTCATGGCGCTGGCCCTGCACCCCTTCGTGATCGGGCAGGCTTTCCGGATCAAATACCTGGACGAAGCACTCGCATACGTGTCGGGCCACCCGAGAGTGTGGCTGACCACCAGCGACGAGATCGCCGCCCACTACTCGAGCGCGTTGGTGCTTGCCGAACCCGCGCGAGCCGATGACGATCGGGTCAGGTAAACCGATCTGCGAGAGGCAGCGATGGCAGCGCAGGAACAGACACAGGACCAGGACCTCACCGGAAAGACGGTGGTGGTGACCGGCGCGAGCTCGGGCATCGGCGCCGCAGCGGCGCAGCGGCTCGCGGCTCGCGGCGCCACCGTCGCCGTCGTCGGCCGATCACCGGAGCGCACCGCCGAGGTGGCGGCGAAGGCGGGCGCGCAGCCGTTCGTCGCCGACTTCGCCCGGCTCGACGACGTGCGCAAGCTGGCCGACCAACTGCTCGACCGGTACCCGACGATCGACGTGCTGGCCAACAACGCGGGCGGCGCGTGGCCCAAGCGGACGGTCACCGACGACGGCAACGAACTCACCTTCCAGGTCAATCACCTGTCCCCGTTCCTGCTTACCAACCTGCTGCTGGAGCGTTTGACCCGTTCGCGGGCCCGGGTGGTGAACACCGCGAGCACGACCTACCGGATGGCGAAGCTGGACTTGGACACGGCCAACGCGCCGACCGGCTCGTTCAACCAGCTCGGCGCGTACGGCGCGTCCAAACTGGCGAATATCTTGTTCACCAGGGAACTGGCCCGCCGCACCGAGAGCACCGGCATCACCACCGCGGCCTTCCACCCCGGTGTGGTCGCGACCCATGTCTACGACAACGCGCCACTCGGCTTCGGCTGGTTCGTCCGGTCTCCGCTGGCGCGCCCGTTCTTCATCCAGCCGGACAAGGGCGCCGAGCCGCTGGTGCATTTGGCCACGACCGCCGACGGTGCGGCGATCAACGGCCAGTACTTCCATCGTTTCCGACTGGAGCCGCCGCGCAACAAGCAGGCGGTCGACGCCGATCTCGCGGGACGGCTCTGGACGCTGTCCGAGCGGGCCACCGGGCTCACGTCGACCGAATAGTCAGGCGGTCATGGTTCTGCGAGCCGGAGTGAGGAGCCCGCTGCCCGCTCCGGCTCGACACCGACCCCGTACACCCCACCGGACACCGCGCCCGCGTCCAGCTCGACGATCGCCCGCGCGACTTGCTCGGTGGGGACCAGGGCCGGAAAAGTGGTCGGGGCGATCGCGTTCGCGCGCACCCCGAACTCGGCGAACTCGGCGGCGATATTCCGGGTCAGCTGGTTGAGCGCGGCTTTCGACGCGGAGTACAGCGTCTGTGCCGGGTAGACCTCCGAGCCGGAGATGCTCGAGACATTGACGATGTTGCGGTTGCGCGCGCGATTCTCGGGTCCCGCGTGCAACCAGCATCGTTGTGCCAGCCGCGCCGAAAGACGCAGGGGTACCGCTACGTTCAGCGCGAAGTGCGGATCGAAGTCGTCCAGCGCTGCGTCGCCGTCGACGATGCCGCCCGGATGCAGCCGGACGTGCGCCGCGTTGTTCACCAGCAGGTCGACTCCGCCGAACCGGGCCAGCGCCAGATCGACCACCCGTTCCACTTCACCCGGCTCGGTCAGATCCGACCGCACCACGAACACACGGGAATCGTTCTCGGGCACGGTCGCGTTCGGCGCCAGCGGATCGATGTACCACTCCAGCTGCGACGGCACCGCGGGCGTGCGCGTGCGGCACACGGCGACGATGTCGTAGTCGCGGTAGTAGGCCTGGCAGAACGCGTCGCCCAGCGTGCCGCTCGCACCGGTGAGCAGGCAGACGCGGCGTTCACCAGTGGACAATCTTGTCTCCTCCCCAGCGCCGTTCGGCGTCCGCCTTGGTGCGGTGCACCCACATCACCACGCTGTTGCGGTCGTTGACGTTGTTGCCCGCGAACGTGTGCCAGGTGCGCGGGGTGACCTCGAACAGCAGCAGCGAATTGTCCAGCGGCGGGACGAGGGACACCGACGGCAGCGCGGCTCCCTGGGCGACGTGGTCGTACAGCGCGGTCTCGCCGCCGTCGCCCGGCTGCCAGCCCGGATTGCCCAGATAGAACAGCACCGCGACGCCGCGCACGGTCTCGCGCGCGACGACGCCGGGCGCGCGTGCCCCAGTTTTGGTGTGCACGGTGGCGTCGGGCAGGCGTACTTCGCCGGGACTTGGCGGCGGGCCGGGGAACCAGGCCGGGTTGAGATCGTTGTGCGGCCAGCCGAACGGGCTGCCCGGCCCGTGGTGGTGCACCGATCCTTCGACGTCGCCGGTCGGTTCGACACCCCCGAGCCGGGCGACCAGGTCGTGCCACTCGCGTGAGGTGAACACCGCGAGCGGGCCGTCGCGCAGGTCCCCCAGCCGAATTCCGTCGGCGCTGTAGCCGTCGGCGACCGGGGCGACCAGGTCGGGGCGCTCGCCGCGAACCCGCTCCAGTTGCTCGGTCAACCGCTGATAGAACTCGGGAACGAAGACATCGCGGGCGTACACGTGCGGAAAGGGCCTGCTGCGCCGGATCCAGCGTCGGTGGGCGAACAACTCTGCGAACCACTGCGGAACCGGCGGTGTCGCGAGCTCCGGCTCGGTTGTCACCATTACTCCCTCCCGGTCGAACCTCCGTGATCATATTGCCCGTACCCGGAACACGCGGGCCGGTACCGGCCCTGCGAGGATCACGCGAATGAACCGGGATCTGCGGGTGTGTTTCGTCGGGGATTCGTTCGTCGCCGGTGTCGGCGACCCGGATTTCCGGGGGTGGGTAGGCAGGCTCGCGTCCGCGGCACATGCGGAAGGGATTCCGCTGACGGCCTACAACCTCGGGGTGCGCAGACAGACCTCGGCCGAGATCGTGCGGCGCTTCCGCGCCGAATGCGCGCCCCGCCTGCCGGAGGGCGTGGACGCGCGGGTCGTGCTCTCCTTCGGCGTGAACGACGCCATGCACGAGAACGGCGGTCCGCGGGTCGCGCCCGGGGAATCGGTGGCCAACCTCGGCGAGTTGCTCGGGCAGGCGGGCGAGCGAGGTTGGCCGGTGCTGATGGTCGCTCCGCCGCCGATCGCCGACGACGAGCACAATGCCCGCACCGCCGCACTGGACGAGCGATTCGCGCAGGTCTGCGCCGCGGCGGAGGTGCCGTACGTGCGAGTGCACCAGCTACTGCGCGACAGCGCGGTGTGGGCCGCCGACGTGCGCGCGGGTGACGGGGCGCACCCAGGGGCCGCGGGTTACGAGGAGATGGCCGCGCTCATCGCTCCGCAGTGGCGCGCGTGGCTGTCGCGGTGACACGTCGATTTCGGATCGTATAGACTAGTCTGTCTCAGACAGAACAGGCTACTATTTCGAATTCGGCGTCACCGACCCGGCGTTGCACCGAAATTCCCTGCGCCCCAAAGTGACCGGAATTACCCGATCGACATTCCCCGCTCGGCCGCCTCTGCCCGCCGTCTCCGCGCGGGCTCCAGATCCAGCGTCGGCGAACCGCCCTTCGGCACCTCGTCCGAGACGAACGCTTCGCTCAATTCCGGTACCCAACGGACGATCTCGTCGCGATAAGGACCTTCGGTCTCCAGCTGACCGAGCACGCCCACGAGCGTGAGGAACGAGCGGGCGAACGGCGTGAAGTAGGCGGGCATGGTCAGCTGCCGGACCACATTGGTCAATCGAGGATTGGTGGTGCGCAACACTTGTCGCCGCAACCAGCGGGTGGTCAGCCGGTAGGTCTCGTGCCGGAAGGGTTCACCGCAGGGAGTGATGGCGGCGTAGAGCGCGTCGCTGTCGAGAGCGAGTCCGTTCGCCACGAAGCCGTGTCGGCGCGTGGCGTCGGCCAGATCTCCTGGCCCGCCTCGGAATATCGCTTTACAGCAGTCGAGCGTCAGTTCGCCGAAACCCGCAGGAGGCCACGGGCTGCACGCGCCGAAGTCCATGACGCCGAGCCGGCCGTCCGGCAGCACGCGGAAGTTGCCCGGATGCGGATCGGCGTACAGCAGGCCGTGGCGAGCCCAGCCGGAGGTCACGAAGCGGACCATGAGCATGCCCACCCGGTCACGCTCGGCCTGCGTGCCCGCGGCGAGGACGTGCGGTACGGGTGTGCCATCGATCCATTCGCTGATCAGCACGTCACCGTGTTGCGCAACCACATTCGGCACATAGAAGTCGGGATCATCCGCGTAGGCCGCGGCGAAGGCGCGCTGATGCTCGGCTTCCGCCGCATAGTCGAGTTCCCCTGCGACCGACGCGCAGATCGCTTCGGTCACCGCCTTCACGTCCGCGCCCGGCAGGAAAACCGTGGCGAGATAGGAGATCCGGCGCAGGTGGTCCAAATCGCGGGCCACCGCCTGCCTGCCGCCGGGATACATCACCTTGACCGCGACCGGTCTGCCGTCGTGCCAGATCGCCCGGTGCACCTGCCCTAGCGAGGCCGCGGCGGCGCGTCGATCATCGAACTCGCGGAAGTGCGAATGCCATTCCATCCCCATGCTTTCGGCTATGGCAGCGCGGACGGTGTGCGGCAGCATCGCGGGCGCGGCGTCCTGCAACCTGCTGAGCGCGATCCGGTACGGCTCGGCCACCTCCCGCGGCAGTGCCAACTCGTAGATGGCCAGCAGTTGCCCCAGCTTCGCGGCGCAGCCTTTCAGCTCGCCGAGCACCTCGAAGATGTGCTGCGCGGTGCGGAGCTGAATGTCCCGATTGACTTCTTCGGCCGATCTGCCGAGCGCCCGCTTGCCGATGCCCGCGGCCTGCCGTCCCGCGAAGGCCACCGGCAGCGCGGCCAGTCTCGCGCCGCGAACAGCGCCGTGAACAGGCGGTTTATCGTGGGAACGCGACGCGAAGAGCCGGGATCGTTTGCCCGCGGCCCCCGGCTCGGGGCGCTCTCCGATGGGCCGGATGGTCATGACTCACCTCACAGTCGCGGGCACAAGTGTGACACAGGTGCAGTACCCGACAGTAGGGCTTAGACTGTCTGGGACGTGTTCGAAAGTAGTCGAAAGGTGACTTCGATGGGATCCCAGACGGTGGTCGCCGACGTTGCCGACGAGCTGGCGCGCCGGGTTGCCGCGGGGGAATATCAGCCGGGGGATCTCATGCCGTCGGTGCGTCAGGTCGCCGAGGAATTCGATATGAACCGCGCGACCGCGCAGCTGACGCTGGGCAGGCTGGAGTCGTACGGTTTCGTCGAAGCCCGGCGCGGCAAGGGATTCACGATCCGTGACGTCCGAGAGGCGGGCGGGGTGGACGTGTACCGCCAGCTGTTCCGCTTCTCGATTCCCATGCCGGACATCGCGATGGAGATGTTCCGCGACATCGTGGACGTCGAGCGCAATCTTGTGCTCGAGACGCTGCTCGCCTACACCGGTGGCGAACAGCGGATCGATTCGGCCGAACTGAAATCCACCATCGACGAGCTCGAATCCCTGGCGCGTCAGCAGGTTCCGGATCTGCGGCAGATGCTGGCGCTCGAGGTCGCGCTGGTGCGCAGACTGCTGACCACGCTCGGTCTCCCCATGCAGCGGGCGATCTTGAACTCGATCGGTGAGACGGTGCTCGAGGTGCCGGAGGCGGTCGAAGCGTATTTCGCGGGCGCGCCGGATCTGCACGTTCTGGTCTGGCGAGCGCTGGCCGCGGTGTGGGATTCCGGCTCGGGGCCGAGCGAGGCTCAGCTGGCGCTGTTCGAGGATCTGTTCGGCATGTACCACGAGAAGGTGATCGCGCGCTTCGAGGAATTGGTGGTCGGCATCGAGGAAAGCGCCGGCGTGAACCAGGCCGCCACCGCCTAGTCGTTTCGTACGCTGCACAGTGCGTCTGGGACGATTTGCCCCGACCATCCTCTCGTTGCGCCGAAGTCAGCCGGGCCACCGCGTTCCCTGAGGGTATCTGTCCCAGACGCTAATGGGTCGAATGGGATGAATCGGCCGCGGCTCGCGCGGGTGTTCGGGCCGCTGCGCACCGCGCCGACCACGACGAAATCGTCTCCGGCACAGGGTCTCAGCGGCGCGACCGAGTGCTTCTGGGCAGCGGGGTTCGAGTTCGGCCCGAAGTCGTGAACCGGAGATCGCACCGGCGTAGGGGTGGCCGCCGCTACGCCGGTGCGATCGTCCCGGGCTTCGACCGGACGGATGCCGCACGGCATCGCCGTCCCGGAATCGACGCCCGGACTCAGGCCCCGCCGTTGAGCTTGTTGAGGCGCTCGCACGCCTCGACGTACTCCTGGATCAGGCGGTTGACCACATCCGCGGAACGCTCCACCCGATTCATCATGCCGACGATCTGGCCGACCGGATTGAAGTTGACGTCCTTGGCGGCCTCCGGATAACGGTGCCCGCGCTTCACGCCTTCCAACGCGACCATCATCTGCAGCGGCATCGGCAGCGGGTCGGGGGTATCGGCCCGCTCCCACGCCTCGGTCCAGTCGTTGCGCAGCATGCGGGCGGGCTTGCCGGTCCATGCGCGCGAACGCACGGTGTCGTGGCTGGTCGCGTCGATGTAGGTCTGCATCTGGGCGGGCGGCACGTTGGCTTCCTCGACGGTGAGCCACACCGAGCCGGTCCACGCGCCCGCCGCGCCCATCGCCATCGCGGCGGCCACCTGGCGGCCGTTGCCGATGCCGCCCGCGGCCAGCACGGGCAGATCGCCGACGGCATCGATGACCTGTGGCCACAGCACCATCGAGGAGACCTCGCCGCAGTGGCCGCCGCCCTCGGTGCCCTGGCAGACCACGAAGTCGAGGCCGGCGCGCTTGTGGTTGAGCGCGTGCTTGACCGAACCGCACAGCGCGCCGATCAACCGGCCGGAATCCTGCACCTGCTTGATCACGTCCTCGGGCGGGGTGCCGAGGGCGTTGGCGACCAGCTTCGCCTTCGGGTGCCGCAGAATCACCTCCACCTGCGGGCCCGCTGTGGTGGCGGTCCAGCCGAGCAGTTGGTTGTGGTGCTCGCCTTCGGGCAGCTTGGGCACGCCGTGGTCGGCGAGGATCTTCTCGGCGAAGTCGCGGTGCCCCTGCGGGACCAGTTCGGCCAGCTTGGCTTCGAGTTCCTCCGGGCTCAGTCCATCGATGCCCTTGCCCTCGTACTCGGAGGGAATCACCAGATCGACGCCGTACACGCCCTGTACGTGCTCATCCAGCCAAGCCAACTCGACCTCGAGCTGCTCGGCGGTGAAGCCGACGGCGCCGAGCACGCCGAGTCCGCCCGCATTGCTGACCGCGGCCGCCACGTCGCGGCAGTGGGTGAAGGCGAAGATAGGGAATTCGATCCCGAGCCGTTCGCAGATTTCGGTACGCATGGCGTGCTGGTCTCCCTAACTGCTCCGCCGCGAACGGCGCGGCGCAGATGTACTAGAACGAGTTGCATAAGTGGCGCTCGGTTCGGCCTGGTCGCCGCACGTCGAGTCCACCGCGAGCCGCTGATATCGCCATGAAGCGGCTGCGGCATCCTCGACTGGCCTTCGCACCATGCCTCGACAGTAACACGTTCTAGTTTTCTGCGGAATGCGATGCCGGATCAGGCGGTGGCGCGCTCCAGTTCGGCGAGCGACTCCTCCAGGTGGTCGAGCAGACGGGGCAGCTGCGGCACACTGCGACGGCAGCCGACCAGGCCGAAGTCGAGATTGCCCGCGTTGGAGGTGAGCGTGATGTTCACCGCCTGACCGTCGAACGGGATCGACAGCGGGTAACTCGCGTCGAGACGCGCGCCGTTCCAGTACATCGGCTCTCGCGGCCCGGGCACGTTCGAGATGACGATGTTGAAGGTCGGACTGGTCCACGGGATCAGCGCGGGCACGAGGTTGAGGGCGAGCGGGCTGAGCATCAGTGCCGACAACGCCATCGTCTGATTGCACGACAGCGTGCGATAGACGTCCTTGCCGTCGCGCATCGACGCGGTGACCACCTGCAGGCGCTCCAGCGCATCGGCGATGTCGGTGCCGAGGTTGCACAGCACCGCGCCGACCTTGACCCCGTTGGTCTCGTCGTCGTCCTCGGCGCGCAGCGACATCGGCACCATCGCGACCAACGGCTTGTCCGGCAGAGCGTCTCGTTCGAGCAGGTAGCGCCGCAGTGCGCCCGCCGACATGGTGAGCACCACGTCGTTGAGCGTCGAGCCGGTCGCCTTTTTCACTTGCTGCAACCGTTCCAACGGCCAGGACCGCACCACCGCACGGCGCGCGCCGCCGATCGGGACGTTGAACATGGTGCGCGGCGCCGCGAACGGCAGGGTCAGCTGCTGCCGCGACAGCGCGGTGCGCGCGGCACGCAGCACCGATGCGCCGGATGTCGCGGCGGAGAACAGGTTTCGCGCCACACCATCCGTACCGGACGGCGTCCTACGCCTGCCCCGAGGCAGGTGCCACGGCACGCGCGTGACACTCGAGGACGGATCGCCGGTCAGCGTGCGCCGGAGTAGACGCTGGGCGGAAACGCCGTCGATCAACGCGTGATGCATCTTCGAATACAGTGCGAACCTGCCGTCGGCGAGGCCCTCGATCAGGTGGAACTCCCACAGCGGGCGGTGCCGGTCGAGCAGACTGCCGTGCAGGCCGGAGGCCAGCTCAACGAGTTGGTGCATGCGTCCCGGCCCGGGCACGGCCAGCCGCCGCACGTGGTAGTCGAGTTCCACGTCCTCGGCGCGCGTCCACGCCATCTGCGGAGACCCGAAGATCGTCGCGGGATGCTTGCGAAAGGCCGGATCGATGTCGGTGCTGCGTAATAGCTTGTCGTGCACTTGTGCGGCGAAGTCCGCTCCGGCGTCCTCCGGCGGCTCGAACAGCTGCAACGCTCCCACGTGCATCGGCTGTTCGCGGGATTCGGCGAGCAAGAAGACGGCATCGACCGGCGCGATGAATTCCATGATGAGTCGCCCCCTGACGACATGGTGAGGATGTTCGGAGTACGAATCGACCACGTTGTCGGCGGGCCCGCGCAGCCATGAAACCGCCGCGACACGACAAACTTACCCGGGCGCGACGGACCGCGTTCGGTGAATCACCGAACCTTCGAGGCCAGCAGGTAGGCCTGCCCGAACCGCTCGTCGGGACCCGGCTCGCGCACCATGCGAGCGATCATGGCGAACCCGGCGTCACCGAGCAGACGCACGAGACGCTTCGGCGCCCACCGGTAGGCGCGAGTCACCTTGTGGTCGAAGGCTTCCACCGCGTCGGGCTGGTCGGCCGTCTGGAAAGCCAGCAACACGTGCCCTTTGCTTGCGAGTACCCGATGGAACTCGCTCAACACGTGCGGCACGCGATCCGGTGGGAGGTGAATCAACGAATACCACGCGACTATGCCGCCGAGCGCCTCGTTGCTTATCGGTAGCTGCTCTACGGAACCTTGCGCGAAAAGTAGCTGCGGATGTTCCACGCGGGCCAGCTCCACCATTCGCGGCGAGAGATCGATCCCGAATACCTGCGCACCCAACGCAGCGAGGTGTCCGGTGATCCGTCCCGGGCCGCAGCCGACATCGGCTATGGGGCCGGAGCCGTTGCCCGCCACCGATTCCACGAAGGCGCCGAGCATCGCCCGATCGAGCATCGCACCGGCGAGGTGGTGGCGGAAAAGCTCGGTGTAGAGCTCGGCGACGTCGTCGTAGGCGGCTCGGGTGACGGCCACGTCAGGGTGTTCGTCTGCGAAGTCTTCGGTCGAATCCAGCACCCGGAGCAGCGTATTACGTGCTCACTCCCTCGAATCGAATGCCAGGGCGACGGCGAGGCCGTCCGCGTAGACGCGGTGCCGGGTGATGAGGCGCCGTGGCGATCACCTCTCGGGTAATTGGGCGGCAGCTTCCGGCGCGGCGGGCGCGTCCGCTCGTGCCGCTGTGTCGCGACCGCGCGCGGTTCCCAGCACGGAACCGAGGATGACCAGCGGGAAGCCGATCGCCATGCCCGCGGTCAGCGGCTCGCCGAGCGCCGTGACGCCGAGCAGGATCGCCACCGCGGGATTGATGTAGGTGATCACCGTCGCACGGGCCGGGCCGACCTCGGCGATCAGCGCGAAGAAGAACAGGAACGCTACGGCCGTGCAGATCACCGCGAGGCCGAGCACCGACCAGGCCGCGTCGGCGGTGATGCGCGACGGGCGCAGCCACCCCGCGAACGGCGCGTAGATCACCGCCGCCAGCAGCAGCGATGCGGTCACCACACCGAGCGGGGGCAGATCGGCCAGTGCGCGATTGATGACGATCGGACCGACCGCGTAGCCGACCGTGGTGAGCCCGATCGCCGCGATCGCCGCCGGATTCCCCGAATCGACATCCAAGCCGACGAGCGCGGCGACGCCCGCGAACCCGACGAGCAGGCCGACCACCCGGCTCGCGTCGAACCGGTCGTGGCCGAGCACGGTCACGATCACCACGGCGATCAGCGGCACCGCCGCGATCAGCAAGCCGACCGTCGAACTGTGCAGCGTGGTCTCGGCGTACCCGATCAGGAACCACGGCCCGGTGATCTCCACCAGGGTGTAGAGCAGCAGAGGCCGCCATCGCCGGAACACCGGCGCCAGCGCGTCGGCGTAGAGCGCGACCGGCAGGAGCAGCAAGCCACCGATCAGCGTGCGGCCGAACGCGACCACGATCGGGTCGAGATCCTCCACCGCGATGCGGATCATCGCGTACGGCACGCCCCAGATCACGCCCATCGCCAGGAAGAGGGCCCATCCGCGGCGGGTCATCGCACGACCACCGCGCGGCGCGGACGGACGGCGACCGATTCGGTGCCGGGGGTTGAGAACATGCTCCGCTCGCTTTCGACCACTGGGAGCTTATCCAGGTGATCCGATCATCCGACAGATCCACTTCCCCGCTCCGGCAAGGCCGGTTCGCTCCGTTTCCATGTCCCGTTCGTCCTATTTGAGCGAATGATGCGCGAGTGCAACGTTGTTCGGGCTAGTCTTCGCCCGGAGCGAAGGGAAGGCATCATCGTGGTCGACGTCATCCGCCGACTGGCCCCGAGCGAGGAGATGTTCGCCGCGGGCGAGGTCTTCATCGGTTATGCGGCACGGGTATCCGGTCGGTTGGACCTCCCCGCGTTGACAGCCGCCTTCGAGGCAGTCGCCCGGGCGCATCCCATTCTGCGCGCCCGCATCGAGTCGTCCGCCGACGGCGGTCGAGTCTTCACCGTGACGGACGCGGCACCCCAGGTCTTCGTCGCCGACGGCGATACCGAATTCGCCTTCACCGGAGCGAAATTCGACCAGCGCACCGGCGTCTGTGGGCTGTGCGTGGTACGCGACGGCGACACCGCGAGCGTCACCGTCGTGATCCATCACAGCATCGCGGACGCGTTCCACGCGTTCGCCATCGTCACCGAGTTCTGGGCCGGGTATCGAGACGCGGTCGGCGGAAAGATCCCCGAGTCGCCGGTGCACGCGTTCCCCGAATCGATCGAGCATCTGCTCGCGGCGCGAGGCATCGAGAAGATGGCGCTGCCCGGAGCCGGGGCCGCTGCTACCGCGCCACAGGTACCGCAGCCGCGCGACGACGACTATCCGACGCTGCACACCACCCGATGCCGGCTCTCCCGAGAGGAGACCGCGGCGCTGGTCGCCCTCGGACATCGCGAGAACGTCACGGTGCACGGTCTGGTGTCGGCGGCGCTGTTGCGGACCGAAGCCGAGATCCGCGAGCTACCGCTCACCGGGCTGCTCTACCTGTACTCCGTCGACCTGCGGACCAGGGTGAGCCCCGAAATCTCCGCCACCGAAGGCACGAACGTCCTCGGTTTCGCCAATTACCTCTCCCCCGAATCCGCCGTCACGCTGGTGGAATCGGCCCGCGGCATCAGCGCGGCGCTGCACGCGGGCCTGGCCGCTGGCATCGTGCAACGCACGCCGTTGAGCATCCCCGACATGGCGGCGGCGCCGCGACCGGCTCTGCCCGGCGTGGTCATCGCGACCAACTGGGGCACTATCCCGCCGCTGCCCGAGCAGGGCGAGCTGCGCATCGACGACTTCCACTCCACCATGCTCGCGAAGCCGGACCTGACCGGCCGCCGTCCGCAGCAACCGGGCGGCGGCACCTGCGTCATCAGCACTTTCGCCGGACGGCTGAGTGTGGAGATCCATCATCCTGAGGAATTCACCCAGCTCCAACGCCATCGCGTCGAAGTGCTGGCCCGCAACCTTCGCGCCGTGCACGACTGATTCCGCCCGACACCGAGCGCACCCGGTTACACGTCACCACTCGCGCGTTGGCGGGCGAATACGCCGCGGGCCGCGATCACGCCGAACGGCTGTGATCGCGGCCCGCGGGTCGATCAGTTCGACGCCTTCGCGGTCGCCGTGGTGGTCGGCGCCGCGGAGTGCGTTGTCGTCGTGGTCGATTCGGTCGTGGTGGTCGGCTTCGTCGTCTCGACCGGCGCCGCGACCGGAGCAGGCGCGGGCGTGGTGGTGGTGACCACCGGCGCCGAGGTGGTGGTCGAGGTCGGCGCCGTCGTCGTCGGCCGGTCCGTGGTGCCGGTCGTCGTAGGGGCGGCGCTGGTCGGCTTCGGTGCCGTGGTCGAGCTCTTGGCGGGTTCGGTCGTCGGAGCCGCCGAGGTGGTCTCCGCCGCCTTGTACACGGCGGCCAGGTCCGCCTCCTGCGGCTTGGACGTCGGGTCGACCTGCTTACCGGCCTGCGCCTGCTTCGCCAGATGGGTGAGCCACGCGGCCGCGTACTCCGCCGAGGTCAGCGGCTTGCCCGCGGCGGGGTCCGCGTCGTCCCAGTAGTCGAAGTGGTGACCGGTGTGATTCGGGCCCAGGGTGAGGTTGTACGGGTCGCTGAGGATGACCGGGATCGTGTTCTGGTTCGTCACGATGAGCCCGACGATCTCGTTGAGCACCTTCTGCGGCAGGTAGGCCAGCGGCGACATGTCGTTCGTGGCAATGGAGTCCGCCTGCACCGGCGCTTTCTTCTCACCCGGCTTGTACGCCGGGTCCGACACCCGCAGCAGCACCTGCAGGAAGGTCTCGTCGCTCTGCATCCAGTTCGGCTGCGACTGGATGTCCGCGAACGCCGCCATCGCGATCCGGCCGAGGACCACGGCGACGTCCTGCCCGGTCGCCGGCGTGAGCCCGTCGCGCTCGAGCGCGTCCACGTTCAACTGCCTGCCGACATTGACCACCAATTGCAGCAGGGAGATGTTCTGCGGCGCCGAGCAGGTGAGATCGCCATCGGAGCAGAACGACGCGATCTTGCCGTTCAGCGCGCCGAAGTCACCGCTGGTGCCGCGCACCGCACCCTGCCCGGGAACCGCGTTCGTGCCGTTCTGATATTGCTGGTCGAAGCCGTCCGGGTTGCTGAACGGGTCCTTCGATCCCGGGAACGGCCCGTCGCCCGCAGAGCGACCCGAGTCGGCGAGGATGACGACGCCGACGACGTCGGCCGGATCCACGATCCCGTACGCGCCGTCCTGGCCGGGTTCCTGATGGCCGATCTGCATCGCGACGCGGCGGACGACGTCGGCGCCCTCGCTGTAGCCGACGATCGAGAACTTGGTGTCGGGGCACGCCTGGGCGATCTCCCGCATCACCCGCTCGGTGTTCGCGACACCGGCGTTGACAGCGTCCTCGTAGGTGGACATATTCGCCGGATAGGCGATGTAGACCGCGGCGTACGCGTCCGGATCGACGTCGTCGGCCGGTGCGTTGACGACCGGATCGACCCACTCACTGCTGTGATCACCCGACAGCGCGGCGGGCAACGGGTTGCCGTTGGCATCCACCAGCATCCTGGTGGTCCCCTCCACCGGAGTGTCGTTGCGACCGGCCACCGAGATGGTGACCATGTCGCGGCATTCCGTGACAGAGGTCGTGAGCTGGGTTTCCCTGGTTTCCGGCGTCGACGTCAACGCCAACGAGGTGGCGACCACCGCCGCCACGCCCAGCACCGCCGGAGCGGCAACCGCCGAAGCGATGCGATGCCGCGCGAAGAACTCGCGAAGAGCCATGTCCTGATTTCCATTCCATACACCGACAAAGTGGACGGACAAGCCCCCCGACGGGCCATACGTCACCGAGGACGTCGTGGTAGGGGCCCTGAGCGTTACTTAGTGCCGGATGGAAGGGTTCGAACCGCGAAGCGTCCCCTTGCGCCTGATTGCTGCTTGACCTTCACGTATGCGTCAATCCTTAGCGTCGGGGCATGACGACTGTGACGCGAACCTCCCGAGCGATTCAGCTGGCCGCGCGACCGAACGGATTGCCGGCATTGCCGGACTTCCGGCTGATCGAAGAGGCGGTACCCGATCCCGCACCGGGACAAGTGCTGATCCGCAACCTGTACCTGTCGCTCGACCCGGGGATGCTGATGCAAATCGGCGGATATCCCGAAATCCCGATGCCCGCCTTCGTTGTCGGCGAAGTGATGTCCGGTGGCGCGATCGGTGAGGTCGTCGCGTCCGCTGACCAGTATGTGCCGGAGGGAGCATTGGTGCTGCACCAACACGGCTGGCGCGAGTACGCCATCGCGGACGCCGACAGCGTTCGGGTCGTCGACGCACAGGCGTATCCGTCGCCGTCGACGTACCTCGGTTTCGGATTGGTCGCGTATGTGGGGCTGACCGTGGTCGCGGGGTTACGCGAGGGTGAGACCGTTCTGGTCTCCAGCGCCGCCGGAGCTACCGGAAGCCTGGCCGGCCAGCTCGCGCGACTGCTCGGCGCCGGGCGAGTCGTCGGGAGCGTGGGATCACCGCGGAAGGCCCGCTACGTCATCGACGAGCTCGGCTTCGACACGGCGTTCGACTATCACGACCAGCCGTTGTCCGACCAGTTCCGGGCAGCCGCGCCGGAAGGGGTCGACGTGTATTTCGACAACGTCGGCGGCGCGCAACTGCGCGCCGCGATCGAGACGATGAACGTCGGCGGACGAATCGCCCTGTGCGGCGCGCTCGCCCGGCAGCGCGCGGGTGGGACGCCCGATGGTGGGCCCGGAGACCTGCTGCCGGTGATCGCGAAGCGAATCACACTGCGCGGATTCACCGCCCTCGATCACCTGGATCTGGCGCCGGAATTCGGACGGCGGTTACGCCAGTGGCTCGCCGAGGGTTCGCTGCGGCACGCCGAGAATGTCGTCGATGGGCTGGAAAACGCTCCACAGGCACTGCTCGACCTGGTGCGAGGTCGCTACACCGGGAAAGTAGTTGTGCGGCTCACGCGTTGAACAGTCACCACGGGAAGGACACGACAATGCTGATCGGTGAACTGGCGGAGCGGACCGGAACGACCACGCGCGCTCTGCGCTTCTACGAGGAACGAGGTCTGCTCACCTGTGAACGCACCACTTCGGGCTACCGCCGCTACGACGAAGAGGCGGTGAAGCGGGTACACAACATCCGGGAACTGCTCGATGCCGGATTCACCATCGACGATGTCCGCGCGTTCGTGCCCTACCTCGACCGCGACCTGCCCCAAACTTTCCCGTTCGAGCCGCGGTGCCCCAACGGGTACGCATCCGTCGGCCCACCACGGTTCGCCGAGCTCAATCGGCGCATCGCGAATCTGATCGAACTACGTGATCGCCTGATCGACCGGATGCCGTGGCTGGCACAGGACAGCCCGAGCGAGCCGACTGGCGAAGACCAACAGCCGTGCGGTACTTGAGCCCAGCCTCCCCCGAACTCAGCCGCGCGCCATATCCACGAACCGCGACAAATGCAGCTGATGGGCGACGGTGATCGTCGCGGTGGGGCCGTTACGGTGTTTACCGAGAATCAGGTCGGCCTCACCGCCGCGCGGGTCGTCGCGCTCGAAAGCGTCGGGACGGTGCAGCAGGATGACCATATCCGCGTCTTGTTCCAAAGATCCCGACTCGCGGAGATCGGACACCATGGGGCGCTTGTCGGTTCGTTGTTCGGGACCGCGGTTGAGCTGGCTGATCGCGACCACCGGCACTTCGAGTTCCTTGGCCAGCAGTTTCAGATTACGGGAGAAGTCCGAGACTTCCTGCTGACGGGATTCGACCTTTTTGCCGGACGTCATCAGCTGGAGGTAATCCACGACCACGAGTTTCAAATCATGGCGCTGCTTGAGCCGCCGCGCTTTGGCGCGGATCTCCATCATCGTCAGGTTCGGCGAATCGTCCACGAACAGCGGCGCCTCGCTGATCTCACTCATCCGCCGCGCCAACTTGGTCCAGTCGTCGTCGCTCATCCGCCCGGACCGCATATCCCCGAGCTTGATCTTCGCCTCCGCCGACAACAACCGCATGACGATCTCGGTACGACTCATCTCCAAGGAAAAGATAACGCTCGCCAAGCCATGCTTGATCGAGCAACTGCGCATGAAATCCATTCCCAAAGTCGAGTTGTGCGTGGGAATCATCGAGCGTCCGGCCAGATACAGATGATCGGCGTTGTCCACTTCGACGCAGCGCACCGGCACGCTGTCGATCCGGCGTACATCGACGACGAATCGCGAGTTCGATCGCACCGTGCTGCGGCTGGCGCGCCGTTCCTTGTGCAGCAAGGCCTTCCGATACAGACCGAACACCTCGTCGTCGGTGGCGAAGGTGAGGGTGTAAGCGGTAGAGGATTCCTCGGAACGCCCTCGGACTCGCTTGGTGGAGAGATGACAGCGGTAACCGAGGCCGACGATCAGCTCGTGCACGTCTGCGACGAGCCGGGCGTTCGTGACACTGAACTGTACGGAGCCGCCGTTGGTCACGGTGCCGTCGGTGTCCAGCAAACCGGCCAGTAGGGACCGTCGCTGTTGCTCGGACGCTCGCAGGTAGTCGATGGGAATGTGCTTGTCACCGAGGACACCGAGCGTCCGCAGGCGCGCCTGCACGCTCCCGACGGTGTTCCGGCACTTCTGGCACAGGCGCAGACCGATCGACCGTTCGCCGCAATTCGGGCAGCGCGGTGCAGGCACCGGAGCCGAAAGGAACCGAGCCTTTCCGCCGCAGGACCGCCCACAGGTGCGGACCTCGGTGGTGAAAGGAACGAATTCCTTGCCGCAGACCAGGCACTCGCGTGCGGGGATCGGCTCGTCGGCAGGCAATGTCAGCTGATAACGCAGCCGAGCCGACCGCGAGGGCACCGCGACGATCCCCTCGGCCTCGATTCGCGCGATGATCTCTGGATCGGCGCAGGTGAGCTGTGCGGCGGCGGACGTTCCGTCGCCGAGCCAGGCGCCCAGCGTGTAGGGCGGCACCGTCAGGGCGCGCGCAGGCAGTTGTAGCGGGCCGGAATTGCTGACCGAGTGGTTCAGTCTGCGATCCGCGGTGTCGCACCGCAGCGTTCTCGCGATCTCGGCGGTCGTACGCACCTCGGCAGCTGCCCGTTTCGACCGTCTGGATGCCCTGGTCTCCGTGAGCCATTGATGTTGTTCATCCGCGACGAGCACGGAGCCGTCGGAGAACTCCACCTCGTAGCAGGGACGCCCGGACAAAACGTCGGTCGCCGCTACGACGCGGGTGGGACGACCCTTCGCGTCCAACAATTCGTCGCCGACGTGGACCTCACCCATGGTGGTCCATCCGGTGGGTGTCGGAAGGGGGGTATCCAGGGCCAGCGCCTTGCCCACACCAGGCCTGGCCGCGACGATGATCATCTGACCGGGGTGCAGGCCATTGGTGATTTCGTCGAGTTCGGTGAAACCGGTGGGGACGCCGAGGGAGATGCCGCCGCGGCTGGCGATGGAGTCGATTTCGTCCATCGTCGGCTGGAGCAGTTCTTCCAGGGGGAGGAAGTCTTCGCTGGTGCGGCGTTCGGTGACCTCGTAGACCTCGGCTTGGGCGCGGTCGACGACCTCGGCGACGTCCTGGCCGTCGGCGCCCGCGTAGCCGTACTGGACGATGCGGGTGCCCGCCTCGACCAGGCGGCGCAAAATGGCCTTCTCGGCCACGATTTCGGCGTAGTAGCCCGCGTTGGCCGCGGTCGGCACGGTCTGGGTGAGCGTGACCAGATACGGCGCGCCGCCGATGCGCTTGAGCTCGCCACGGCGGTCCAGGCCCGCGGCGACGGTCACCGGGTCGGCGGGTTCGCCGCGCCCGTAGAGATCCAGGATCGTGTCGTAGATGGCCTGATGGGCGGGACGGTAGAAATCGCCGGGCCGAATCGCCTCGACGACGTCGGCGATGGCGTCCTTGCTCAACAGCATGCCGCCGAGCACCGACTGCTCGGCCGCCATGTCGTGCGGAGGCTGGCGGCCGAAGTCCTCGCCGGGAGGTTCGGGCGGGAAGTCCGTGTGCCCGCGGTCATCGGTGGTTGTCACCAGACTCGACCGTCCTCTCTACCCCACGACCGGGATGCACCCTGTCGACTCGTTTTACTCCCGGGCACCGACACGTTCGAAAAAGCCTTTGACCAGGGCTCCAGCTACCGTCGCGGCACCGGTCCGTGCGCGCGCTCGGGAGCGGCCCGCGCGCAGCGATGCGACGAACCTAGGCGACCCGCTGGCTGTGCACCAAACCGCACTGTGCACACAGCTGTGGATAACTTGGGGAGAGTTCACTCAACCGTGTGCACCCCCTGTGTACAACTTGGGGAAAACCCAGGTCGGCGGGGTCAAATACGCAGATAGATATGGACTTCCGCGTTCTTCCAGGTGTGGATTAATGAAGTACCGGCGTGTCGGCCAAGTTGAACAGCCGGGCGTGTTGGGTTAACAGCACGTGAGCTGCATATGGCCTGAATCACATTGCGGACGGTCGGTTCGACCAGTAATCCACAGGCTGGGTAGACCAGGCGTCGTTGCGGTGTGCGGTGCGGCCCAGATTGTCCCTGATGACGCGCTCGGTCATCCGGCAAATAATTAGCTACAGAGCGGCTCGCGGCAGCGGAGCACGACCGAGGACCACTCCCGTGAACGGACGGGAGTGGTCCTCGACGCGATGCCTGGAATCAGGCGGCGGTGACCGTGAGGTCGAACTTCGCCGCCACGTCCGGGTGCAGGTGCACCAGGATGGCGTGCTTGCCGGTCGACTTGATGTGCGCCTTCGGCAGCTCGATGCTGCGCTTGTCGACGACGGGGCCACCCGCCGCCTTGACGGCCGCCGCGACGTCCGACTGGGTCACCGAGCCGAACAGCTTGCCGGTGCCCGCGGTCTTCACCGCCAGCGAGACCGACTCCAGGTTCTCGATGGCCTGCTTCAGCTCGTTGGCGTGGTCCAGGTCGCGGACCCGGCGGGCTTCCTGCGCCCGGCGAATGCCCTCGACCTGCTTCTGCGCGCCACGGCTGGCCGCGATCGCCAGGCCGCGCGGCAGCAGGTAGTTGCGGCCGTAGCCGTCCTTGACCTCAACGGTGTCGCCGGGGGCACCGAGGTTGTCCACATCAGCGGTAAGAATCAACTTCATTGGCGTGCCTCCCTTTCTCAGCGAGCCGTCGACACGTAAGGCAGCAGCGCGACCTCACGCGAGTTCTTGACCGCAACCGCGACATCACGCTGGTGCTGGACGCAGTTGCCGGTGACGCGGCGGGCGCGGATCTTGCCGCGGTCGCTGACGTACTTGCGCAGCAACGCCGTGTCCTTGTAATCGATCGTGACGGTTCCGGTCTTGCTCTCCTTGCAGAACGAGCAAGCCTTCTTCTTCAGCACCTTTTCGCGCGCGGGCGCTTTAGGCATGGTCTTGTACTCCGTAATCAGTGATGGCCCGAATTCGTGCGGGCCGTTGTGGCCGTTCTCAGAACGGCGGTTCGTCATCCATGCGGCTGTTGCCCCCGAAGGAGCCTGCCGCGGGCGCACTGCCCCAAGGGTCGTCCTCGGCACCGCCGGAACGCCCACCGCCACCACCGGAGGAGGCGTAGCCGCCACCGCCGCCGGACCCGGACCCGAAGCCGCCGCCACCACTGCCGCGGCTGGTCTTGTTGACCTTCGCGGTGGCGTAGCGCAGCGAGGGACCGACCTCGTCGACCTCGAGCTCGACGACCGTGCGCTTCTCACCCTCGCGGGTTTCGTAGGAGCGCTGCTTGAGCCGTCCGCTCACGATGACACGGGAACCCCTGGTCAGGCTTTCGGCGACATTCTCTGCGGCCTCGCGCCAGATATTGCAGCGCAGGAACAGCGCTTCGCCGTCTTTCCATTCGTTCGAATTACGGTCGAACACACGGGGAGTCGACGCGACGGTGAAATTCGCCACCGCCTGTCCCGCCGGTGTGAATCGAAGCTCCGGGTCGGCCGTCAGATTTCCGATGACGGTGATGACCGTGTCGCCTGCCATGTGGTTCCTCCTGCTCGGTGTGCAGTCCGCGTCTCGCTGTTGCGCTAGAGCCTAGGCACAGGCTCCGACGCAAACGAGGGTTGCCGGACTACTTGTCGTGGCGCAGAACCTTGGTGCGCAGCACCGACTCGTTGAGACCGAGCTGGCGGTCGAGCTCGCTCACGGTGGCGGGCTCGGCGGTCAGGTCGACCACGGCGTAGATGCCCTCGGCGTGCTTGGCGATCTCGTAGGCGAGCCTGCGGCGGCCCCAGATGTCGACCTTGTCGATCTTGCCGCCCTCGGTGCGAACGACACTGAGCAGGTTGTCCAGCGACGGACCAACAGTGCGCTCGTCCAGGCTCGGATCGAGGATGACCATCACTTCGTAATGACGCACGGACCAATCACCTCCTGTGGACTAGGAAACGGCCACGGACGGTCCGTGGCAGGAGGGTCGTTGCGTCAGCAACCCGAACAGGCTACATGAGCGGCACCTGAGCAGTGAAATCGCCCCGCGAGCCGCCCCGGCTCGCACGTGTTCGGCTCGCGCGTTCGCGTCGCTAGGAAGGGGAATGGCGGCACGGCCCCGACCGTCCGCTTAGGGTGGATCCATGCCGACCGGACTCGCCGCCAGCGACCTGCCCGCGGGTGGCGTGCGACGCCGCGCGGCGTTCGCCGTGGTGGTGGTGCTGCTCTGCGGTCTCGTCCTCGCGCTGGCGTACGCGAACAAGGCGCGTTGCGCGGGTGCGCCGTTCGACCGGGACGGGCGCAGCACGGTTTTCGATGTGATCAAGGATTCGGACGTCTGCTATTCCGATATCCAATTCCTCTGGCTCGGCCGAGACATCAACGAGCACGTCTTTCCCTATGTGACCGGCGGCATCACCGACGACGGGGCGTTGGTCGGCGGCGCGGTGGAATATCCGGTGCTCAGCGGCGTGCTGATGTGGTTCGGCGCGGTGGGCGCGCACAATGACGCCGATTTCCTGCGGTACTCGGCGCTGCTGCTGGCGCCCTTCGCGTTGCTGACCGCGTGGATGCTGGCTCGCCTGGCCGGCGGCGCGGCCCTGCTGTGGGCGGCCGGACCGCCGCTGGTGCTCTATGCCTTCCACAACTGGGAGCTTCCGGTGGTGTGCACGGCGGTGGCGGCCGTCTACGTGATGACCGCGTTGACCCGCTACTCGGTGCGTACCAGGGGCGTCGTGGCCGCGGTGCTGCTCGGGCTCGGGTTCTGCCTCAAGCTGTACCCGGGGATCTTCGTGTTGCCCTTGCTGGCGTACGTGCTCACCGGCGGTGGCGAGCGCGACACGGGAGCGGGCGATCGCGGACCGGACGTCCGTGGCGCTCTGCTCACCGCGGGCGCGGCGATCGGCACCGTGGTAGTGGTGAATCTGCCGTTCGCGCTGGTGGGTTACGAAGGCTGGCGCGCGTCCATCACCTTCCAGCAGTTGCGTCAGGCCGATATCACCACGAATTCCATCTGGTACTGGGGACTTCGGCCGATGTTCGGTCCCGATCCGCGCAGCGAGGCGGCGTTCCAGCAACTGGTCTCGGTCGCTTCCCCGTTGCTGGTGCTCGCGGCGTTCGCGCTGGCCATGTGGCTCGGCTGGCGGCGCTACCTGGCGACCGGCGTGTTCCCGTGGGTCGGTGTGAGCGGCGCGATGCTGTGTGGATTCCTGTTGTTCCACAAGGTGCATTCCCCGCAGTACACCCTCTGGCTGGTGCCGTTCCTGGTGCTGCTCGAGATCCCCTGGTGGTTGGTCGGCAGCTATCTCGTCGCCGACGCGGCCATCGGGATCGGGGTGTTCCGCTACTTCTACTCGATGGGTACGGGCAAGTCGGTCGAGTTGATGGAGCACATTGTCCAATTCGGTGTGTGGGGGCGCGCGAGCCTGCTGATCGTGTTCTTCTTCGTCTTCCTGTGGGCGGCGCCGCGTGGAAATCGGTCGATGACGCCCCGGGCCGCGCGGTCCGACCCCCGCGATCTGGTTCCGGTGGTCTAAGGCCCACCGTGCCGGGCCCGAAAGGCCGCGCTTTTGGCGCGGTTGCCGCACAGGGTCATGTCGCACCACCGGCGCGAGCCGCCACGGGAAGTGTCCACATACAGCCGCGTGCACACGGGGCGACCGCACTCCTTGACGAGCGCCCGGCTGCCCAGTAACTCGATCGCGGAACGTGCGACGGCGGCCAAGGCCGCGTCCGCGTCGCCGGAACGGACGACCGTGCCGTCGGCGCGCAGGCTGATCGAGGGCGGGACGCCCTCGGCGAATTCGTTGACGGTCCGGCGATCGCCGTCGTCGAAGGCGGTTTCGCGGGCAGCGGCCAGCGCCATGCGATAGGCCGCCTCACGCAAGCGCACCGCCCGCGCGAGGGTGTCCGCGTCGGCGGTTGGCGGACTGTCGAGCAGGCCCGCGGCGACGATCCAGTCGGCCAGCGCCGCGGGTGTGGAGAGGACGTCCTCGAACCTGGTCGAGCGCCCCATGACGGTACCGGCGAAGTCCAGGGCGAGGTTGCCGCTCACGAAGGTGAACACCTCCTCATAGTAACCGCCTTGACAGGTTATTGAACCGGATGCCACTGTGATAACCACCCAAGGTGGTTACTCGAGGAGGGTCCGTGCAGAGCCGATTCGCGATGGTGGCCGCGCAGCCGCTGTTCGTCTTGTTGTGGAGCAGTGCGTTCATCGCGGGGGTGATCGGGGTCGGCGCGGCGCCGCCGCTACTGGTGCTGTTCGTGCGCTTCGCCGTCGCGGGAGTGCTGCTCACGGCCTACGCCCTCCTCGCGCGGGTCACGTGGCCGCAGGGAGGCCAATTGCGTCACGTGCTCGTCGCCGGGCTGCTGATGCAGATGGTCCAGTTCGGCGCGTTCTACACGGCGATGGCCGAGCATGTTTCGGCGGCGGTGATCGCGCTGGTGCAGGGCTTGAATCCGGTGGTCATCGCTCTGTGCGCCGGACTGATCGGCGAAGTCGTCACGATGCGGCAGTGGTTCGGCTTCGGCATCGGCGGCATCGGAGTCGCACTCGCCGTGTTCGACCAGTCCCACTTCTCCCTGGCCGGACTGCTGCTGTGCGTGGCAGGGCTGCTCGGGTTGAGCATCGGCACCGTGTACCAGAAGCGATTCACGCCCACCGTCGATCCCAGGGCGGCCACGGCGCTGCACGTGGCGATCAGCGCGCCGATCGCCGGGGTGCTGACCTGGCTGTCCGGCCAAGTGCACGTGTCGGACGTGGGCCGGTTCGCCGGGTCGCTCATCTGGATGGTGCTGGTCAACTCCATGGCCGCGTTCCTGCTGCTCAACGCCATGTTGCGCCGGTGGGACGCGACCAGGGTGGGCAAGCTGTTCTTCGCGACGCCGGCCGTGACCGCGATCCTGGCCTGGTTGCTGATCGATCAGCCGCTGCGACCGTTGACCGTCGCCGGACTCGCCATCGGCCTGGTGGGTTTGGTGTTCGCGGCTCGCAAGCCGGCGACGGCGGTCGTCGCGCGGCAGCCGGTGCCCGTGCCGCGGTGACCTACTTGCGCCCGGCCTGCCACTGCATACCCCACTGGTATGCCTGGTCGAGTTCGCGCTGGGCGCCGTTGACGTAGTGGACTTCCCGGTGCACGGTGATCCCGGCCCCCTGGTTCTGCAGCAGGGCGATGGCGCACGAGCGAGCGCCGTCCACCGGAGAATCGAGGCGGACCTCGACCTGCGGACCGGATGTGGGGTAGAGCGTCACCACGCCGTCGGCGGCGGCCCAGTTCGGCACACCCTCGTAGATGAAGGCGAAGATCAGGATGCGCCGGAACAGCTCGGGCCGCGCGAGGTCGATGTGCAGGTTCTCGCCCGACGCGGCCGCGCCGCTGCGATCGTCGCCGTCGAGCCGGATGTAGGGCTCGGCCTCCAGCGTGCCGAAATTGCCGCCGATCGCCTGGACGACGCCCTTGGCGCCGTTGGACAGTTCGTAGAGACAGCCGAGGTCGAGATCGATCGGCTTGGCGCGGCGGAAGAATCCCCTCGGTCCGCTCGACCAGTTCAGGTTGACCCGCATGGTGCCCTGCTGCTCACCCGGCTTGGTCAGGTTGATGCTCGGTGTCGCCTTCGACAGGGTCACCTTGGACAGGTTGACGCCGCCGGGGTTGTCGTCGATCGCCATGGCGCGATCCCCCCTCTGTGGAAACGAGAGCGGCAGCGGCCATCCCTCGGGATGGGGCCGCTGCCGCAACGGGTCTTCGGGCTGCTTGCCGGGAATCAGCCTACCGGCGTCGGTTCCCGTTCGCTGTCCAGTTCCTCTTCGTCCGCTCGGCCGTTGCGGACGATGCTGGTGATGAACGCCGCGCCGATGAACGCGACGCCGACCAGGCCGGTGACGACCTCGTTGATGTGCACTCCGATCGAGACCAGCAGGATCGCCGCGAGCGCGCCGATCGCCCAGTGCGCGCCGTGCTCCAGGTAGACGTACTCCGACAGCGTGCCCTTGCGAACCAGGTACACCGTGATCGACCGGACGAACATGGCGCCGATCAGGCCGAGGCCGAGCGCGATGATGATCGGGTCGGAGGTGATGGCGAACGCGCCGATCACGCCGTCGAAGGAGAACGACGCGTCGAGCACCTCCAGGTAGAGGAACAGGAAGAAGCCCGCCTTACCGGTGGCCTTGACCAGCTCCGACGGCCCTCCGCTCTGCTCCTCGGTGTGGAACATGGAGCCGAGCCCGTCCACCGCGATGTAGGTGATCATGCCGAGCAGGCCCGCGACCAGCACGGTCGAGCGGTGCGCCTCGTCGGCGATGAACTCCGCGGTGAGGATCAGGCCCGCACCCGCGACCACCACGGAGAGCATGTCCAGCTTGCCCGCCTTGGCAAGCGGCCGCTCCAGCCAGCTCAGCCAGGTGATCTCGCGTTCCTCGAAGATGAAGTTGAGGAACAGCAGGGCCAGGAACATACCGCCGAACGCCGCGATCTGCGGATGCGCGTCGGTGAGCAGCTTCTCGTAGCTCGGGCTGCCGTCCGGGAAGGTAAGGGCGCCGTCCGGGGGCGGGTTGAGGGCCAGGTCGAAGGCCCGCACCGGATCCAGCCCCGCGGTGATCCACACGATCGCCAGCGGGAAGACCAGCCGCATGCCGAACACGGCGATCAGCACGCCGACGGTGAGGAAGATCCGCTGCCAGAACGCGCTCATCCGTTCCAGGACGGTGGCGTTGATCACGGCGTTGTCGAACGAGAGCGACACCTCGAGGATGCCGAGGATCGCGGCGAGCGCGAGGGCGGTCGGTCCGCCGTACACGACCGCGACGACGAGCGAGAGCACCGTGACGACGAGGGACATGCCGAATATGCGCAGGACCACGCTGGGACCTTTCGTGAGTGAAAACGAGGCGGCGACGTTTGCTACCAGCGTGGCTGCTGGATCGCCGGTTGTCCAACGTTGCTCCCAGGGCGCCGGCATGCCTGGGTGGCACGACGAGGGGGCCCGTCGCCGGGCCCCCTGTGAACAGCTAAGTGTTGCTCAGACGTTCACGCCGTAATCACGGGCGATGCCCGCCAGACCGGAGGCGTAGCCCTGACCGATCGCGCGGAACTTCCACTCCGCGCCGTTGCGGTACAGCTCGCCGAAGACCATGGCGGTCTCGGTCGAGGCGTCCTCGGTGAGGTCGTAGCGGGCGAGCTCCTCGCCGTTGCTGCGGTCCACGACACGGATGTAGGCGTTGCGGACCTGGCCGAAGGACTGCGACCGGGAGTCGGCGTCGTAGATCGAGACCGGGAAGAAGATGCTCTCGATCGTGGGCGGGGTGTTCGCCAGGTCGACGTTGATGACCTCGTCGTCGCCCTCGCCTTCGCCGGTCCGGTTGTCGCCCGCGTGCTCGATCGAGCCCTCGGGAGAACGCAGGTTGTTGAAGAAGACGAAGTGCTGGTCGGACAGGACCTTCTTGTCCCCGCCGGTCGCGATGGCGCTGGCGTCGAGGTCGAAGTCGGTGCCGGTGGTGGTCCGCACATCCCACCCCAGGCCGACCGAGACAGCAGTGAGGTTAGGCGCCGCCTTGGTCAGCGAGACATTGCCGCCCTTGGACAAACTGACACCCATGCGGGATTCCCTTTCAATAGTCCGTCATTGGTTCCCAGCATGTCCGGATCGCCGGGGACGCCATCGACAGTAGTAGGTTTCCGCGAACTTTCGTAGGAACCCGCGTAACCCCCGGCGAACAGGAAGATCTCCTACCATCGGGGCGTGGCAGGCCGGAGGCGTGGATGGTTTCGTTCGTCGGAGAACGACGAGTGGATCGAGCATGCCCGCACGACGCTGGCGACGGCTTTCCTCGACATGGATCGGCGCCAGAGCGCGGCCGAGGCCGCGGTGCACGCCGCCGACCAGATCTTCCCCGAGCGGCGCACGGGCGCGCGCTGGGAACCGTTGCGGCACAGGTGCTATGGCGCCGCGGAGGTGTATCTGACGCTGAGCGCCGAGCTGGAGGCCGCGCAGCAGGGCGGCCCGCCGGTGCCGCAGGGCCGGCAGCGCGTCGACGCGGCGGTACGGCAACTGGCCGACGCGGCGCGCGCGGTCGACGAGTTCTATCGCGGCGACCAGGGCAAGCTGGAGGAGTCGGTGGCGGTGCTCGGCGCGGTGCCGCAGTTGGCCCAGCAGGTCAAGGTCGCCGCGGCCGGTGTGCGCGGGCGGGCCGCCGAATCGGAGTTCGCGGACTATCCGTCGGTGCGCAGGCACGCCGCCGCGGTCGATGAGGCGCTGGTCACACTGGAGGCGGCGGGCTCCGGCGGGTCCGCGGGCACCGTGCGGGAGGCCGCGAACCATCTGCAGGCGGTCACCAACGAGCTGGCGGATGCGTTGGCGCAAGCACCATCTCGGGCGGCGGCCGCGAACAACGCGATATCGTCCGTGACAACCCGGCTTGCCGCCGTCCGGACCAGGGCCGAAGGCGTTCCGCAGGCGTTCTCGGCGCTGCTGCGCGAGTTCAATGCTGCGAGTTCGGCCGATCTGGCTAACAATGAGCGGGAAAGTCAGCGAGCCATCGAGGCCGCGGACGCGGCCCTCGGCAGGGCTCGTGCGGCGGCGGTAGAGAACAATCCGGAGTTTGCACTTGATCTGACCACATCCGCGCGCGGGTTCCTCGCCGAGGCCGAGCAGCGAGTCGACGCCGTCACCAAGCGGCTCAGCCTGCTGCGTGCGATTCGGTCCGACCCGCACGAACAGGCCAAGGCCGTACGATTCCGGCTGCGGGACGCCCAGATGCTCGCGGTGAGCCGCGGGCTGGTCGCCGAATGGGGCTCGGTCCTCGACGCGCAAGCGGCACGAATCGACCGAATCAGCGAAACACTGTCGGGGCGTCACCCCGACTACTGGGCCTATGTGGCGGAACTGGATGCCGTCACCGAATTCATAGCCGGGGTAGTGGATCGAATGAGAAGACAAGCAGGACCACGACGAGAATGAGAATGGGGCAACGATGACCGCAGGCATCGCCGTCCAGCAGGAGGTTTCCCTGCGGAAGCGAATGCCGCTGCGCCACTTCCGGCAGTTGCCCGGACCGGAGGCGAGGCGTCTTTTCCACCGGCAGCCCGAACCGTTCGGCGACGACAACACCGACCGCGAGCTGCTCGCGATCGGTCTCGGTGCGACGCTGTACGCGCCCGCGACCAGGCCCGATCTCGCGCTGACGATCGGCAGGCGGGCCGGGCACGGCGTGTGTTCGATGGTGATCGACCTCGAGGACGCGGTGGCCGATCACGAGGTGGAGTACGCCAAGCGGCAGACCGTCGACGCGCTGGATCTGCTCGCGGGCAGCCACGACGCCAACCCGCTGTTGTTCGTTCGGGTGCGCGACGCGGACACGATCACCGAGCTCATCGAGCAACTCGGACCGGGCGCCAAGGTGCTGACCGGGTTCGTGTTCCCGAAGTTCGACAGCGTCACCGGGCCGAAGTACCTCAACGCGCTGAACGTGGCGGCCCAGCGGCTGGGCCGGCCGCTGTACGGGATGCCGGTGCTGGAGTCGGCGGGGCTGGTGCATCGGGAGACCCGCGATTACGAACTCACCCAGATCGCGGCGCTGCTGGCCGCGCACCGGGACCGGGTGCTCGCGGTGCGGGTCGGCGCGACCGACATGTGCTCGACCTTCGGCATCCGGCGCGACCGCGACCTGACCATCTACGACGTGCGCGTGGTCGCCGACGTCATCGCCGACATCGTGAACTACCTGGGGCGCGCGGACGGAACCGGATTCGTCATCACGGGGCCGGTGTGGGAGTACTTCGCCGATCACGAACGGATGTTCCGGCCGCTGCTGCGGACGGCGCCGTTCGAGGAGTCCGACGCGGTGCCGTTCCGGCAGTACCTGGTCAGCCGGGATCTGGACGGTTTGCTGCGGGAGATCACGTTGGACCGGGCCAACGGCATCCAGGGCAAGACGGTGATCCACCCGTCCCACGTGGCGGCCGTGCACGCGTTGTCGGTGGTGACACACGAGGAGTACTCGGACGCGCTGGACATCCTGCGCGACGACGTCGGCGGCGTGGCGGCCTCCGGCTACCGGAACAAGATGAACGAGATGCGGCCGCATCGCAGTTGGGCGCGACAGACCCTGTTGCGCGCGCGGGTGTTCGGCGTGGCGAACAAGGGAGTGTCGTTCGTGGATCTGCTGACGGCGTTGGTCACCGTATGAGCCGAACCGCGACCGATTTCGGCGACAACGAAACATTCTGGGCGACAAAAGTACTCGGTATAGACCTGCATCACGATCCGGTGCGCGAACTCGGCTCGGACCGGCTGCGCACGGCGCGTTTGCCGATCACGGCCCTGGTGCAGCCGGGTGTGCGCCACAACAATCGGCGCCGGGCGCACCTGCTGGTTTCCACCGTGCTGGGCAAGCATCTGCCGACCGATCCGCGGGTAGTGCTCGGTGCGGGCGATCAGCTGGGCGATCTGGTCCGCGCGGTGCTCGGTGAGCGCGATGCCGTCGTGCTCGGATTCGCCGAGACCGCAACGGGTCTCGGTCATTGTGTGGCCGCGCGAATCGGCGCGAGCTGCTACCTGCATTCGACCCGGCGCGCGGTGCCGCACGCGTCGACGCTCGCCGGTTTCGAGGAAGGGCACTCGCACGCCACTTCCCACCTGCTGCAACCGGCGCCTGCCGACATCTTCGTCAACGATCTGCCGCTGGTACTCGTCGATGACGAGATTTCCACCGGCGCGACGGCGATCGATGCGGTGCGCGCGCTGCACGCCTTCGCGCCCCGTGCGCACTACGTGCTCGCGTCACTGGTCGATCTGCGCACCGAGGCCGATCGCGCCCGATTCGACGCGGCCGCGGCCGAACTCGGTGCCCGGATCGACACGGTCTGTCTCGCCATCGGTCGCGCGTCGCTGCCCGACGGGCTGGTCGAGGCGGTCGGCGCCCTTCCCGAACCGCGGCTCAACCCGACCGCCGCGCATCTCGGTTCGTTCGGGCGCGTCGAACTCCCCTGGCCGACCGCGGTTCCAGAGGGTGGCAGGCACGGCGTACTCGCTTCCGACATCGGCGCGTTCGAGGCGGCGCTGCTGGAAGCAGGCCAGGCTTTGACCGCCCGGCTCGACGCGGACTTCGCGGGCAGGCCCGTCATCGTGCTCGGACACGAGGAGCTGATGTACCTGCCCCTGCGATTGGCGGCGCTGCTCGCCGAGTCGGGCACGCCCACCCGCTTCCAGACCACCACGCGATCGCCCGCGTACGTGCTGGATGAGCCGGGATATCCGTTGCGGCGAGGGTTTCGCTTCACCGCGCCCGAGCCGGGCGATGCCGCGCCGCGCTATCTCTACAACGCGCAGTGGCCCGCGACCTCGCTCGACCTGTTCGAGGCCGACTTGGCGGGGCTGGTCGCCGCCCCGTCGGAGCGCGATGCCGCCGTGACGATCACCGACGACGGTGTGGACAGCGGCGCGGAGGGCGACGGCCCGGCCGCCGATCCGGTGCTCGTCGTCGTGGTCGACTCGCCTGCCGACACCGCGGAGCTGACGGCCGAACACGGGCTGATCGATGTACTGACCGCTTCCGGGGCCGACGTGCTACTCGCGGTGCTGCCGGAGGCGGATCCGCGGCGGCTGTACGCCGAACGCGTGGAGTCGAACGGGAGCCGGATATGACCGGTACCAGGGTGGGCGCGCTACCCATCCCGCTGCACGGACCGGAATTCGGCTCCTACGCGGCCGAGGAAGTTTCCTGGCTGCTGAAGGATCTGTCGGAAGTCGACCTGGAGGCCGACATCGCCGAGCGGGAACGGCGGATCCAGGCCGGGAAGGCGCACTACGCGGAGTCGCTGCCGATCGAATATCAGCCCGACGCGTCGTACCGGGCGCTGTTCGACGAGGTGCTCGCGGCCAGCGCCGAACGGCTCGCGCTGGCCGTGGCGACCGTGTCGGAGCTGGTCGTCGCCGAACGTGGCGAGGACGTCGTCCTGGTGTCGCTGGCCCGCGCGGGCACGCCGGTCGGCATTCTCATGCGCCGGTGGCTGCGTTCGCGGCGTCCGAGCCTGGAGGTGCCGCACTACGCGGTGTCGATCGTGCGGGATCGCGGCATCGACGCGGTGGCGCTGGACTATCTGGCCGAGCAGCACGATCCGTCCTCGGTCGTGTTCGTGGACGGATGGACCGGCAAAGGCGCGATCACCCGCGAACTGACCGAAGCGCTGGACGCCTACCACGCCGCCGGTGGCCCGCGGTTCGACGACGAATTGGCGGTGCTGGCCGATCCAGGGCACTGCGTGCGCACCTACGGCACCCGCGACGACTTCCTGATCGCCTCGGCCTGCCTGAATTCGACTGTCTCCGGCTTGGTTTCGCGCACGGTTCTGAACGACACGCTGATCGGACCCGGCGATTTCCACGGCGCCAAGTTCTACCGCGAACTGGCCGGTGACGACGTGTCCGGGCGCCTGCTGGACACCGTGAGCGGCGCCTTCGACGCGATCCGCGATCGGGTGCCCGCCGAGGTGGCCGCGATCCGCGCGAGCGACCGGACGCCCACCTGGACCGGCTGGGCATCGGTGGAGCAGGTGCGGGAGCGGTACGGCATCACCAGCGTGAACTTCGTGAAGCCCGGTGTCGGCGAGACCACGCGGGTGCTGCTGCGGCGGGTGCCGTGGCGGGTGCTGGTGCGCGAGGCGGACGCCCCGGAGCACGCGCACATCCGGATGCTCGCCTCGGCCCGGGGTGTCCCGGTCGAAATCGTCGCCGACCTGGCATATTCGTGTATGGGATTGATCAAGGACGTGCAGCAGTGAACCTATCCCCGGCAACCCATCGAAGACGGGCGCTGATCGCGACCGACCTGGACCGGACGATGATCTACTCGCGTAACGCCTTCAGCACCACCGCCGACGTGCCGACGGTCTGCGTGGAGCATCTGGAAGGGGCGCCGCTTTCGTTCATGACCACCACCGCGGCGCTGCGGATGCAGACCCTGACCGAACCCGCCGCCGTCGTTCCCACCACCACCCGCACCATCAAACAGTTCGACCGCATCCGGCTGCCCGGAGCGCCGTGGCGCTACGCGATCACGAGCAACGGCGGGAACATCCTGGTGGATGGCGTGCCCGATCTGAGCTGGCGCATCGACATCGACGCCAAGGTCCGTGCGGGTGGGGCCACCCTGTCCGAGGTGAGCAAGGAATTGCACACCCGCATCGACGACTCCTGGGTCACCAAGTTCCGCGTGGCCGACCACCTGTTCTGCTATCTGGTGGTCAAGCCCAAAGCCGTCCCCGAGGGATTCCTCGCCGAGTGGGACGACTGGTGCCGTCCGCGCGGCTGGTCGGCCTCCCAGCAGGGCCGCAAGATCTACACCATGCCGGTCGCGGTCTGCAAGAGCCGCGCGGTCGCCGAGGTGCGCAATCGCCTCTGGGAAAACCGGGAACTCGCCGACGAGGCGCGCACCCTCGCCGCGGGCGACGGCGCCCTCGACGCCGAAATGCTGCGCGCCGCCGACTCCGCCATCCGCCCCCGCCACGGCGAACTCGAACAACTCAACTGGACCCACCCCAACCTCACCGTCACCCGAGCCACCGGCATCCTCGCGGGCGAGGAGATCATCAACTGGTTCATCAAGGCTGCTCCGACGCCTTCCGAGTAGCCAGGACGGCATCGGTGTACTGCTCGGTGGTGAGATCGCCGTCCTGGATTCCGAGTCGACGAAACGTGGTACGCACGATTTCCAGCGCTTCCGCCAGCTCCGCTTCGGGCACGATGGTTTCCAGCTCGATGAACGTGCCGTCCAATTCGGGGACGGTCACCAGCGTGGCCAGCAAGTCGCGCCCTCCGGATGCGAATCGATAATCGATGCAGTGCTTTTCGAAGCAGCCCTCCGAAGACAATCGCTCGTCCGCGAGGTCATAGTAGGTGTCCTTGTACTTCGAGCGTTGACCTGCGCTCCGTGCCGCCAACGCAGCATGCACGGACTCGACGTCACGGACCCGAGCCTCGAGTTCCGCCTCGATCATGCGTCCGTCGACTCACACCAGGTCGGCGGCGGGGTCGAAGGTCGACTTGAAGTCCGGGCATTCGACCAGGGGGTCGTGGGTGCAGGTGGCGGCGTGGCGGAGGCTGTCGCGCATGCGGATGAGGCGGGTTATGTCGTCGTCGAGTTGCCGGGCTTTTTCGGCCATGCGGGCGCGTAGTTCGGCGTCGGAGGGGGAGGCGCGGAGGAAGCGGGCGATTTCGGTGAGGGTGAAACCGGCGCCGCGTGCGCAGAGGATGAGGGCCAGGCGGTTCAGGACGTCGGGGTGGTAGGTGCGGCGCAGGCCGTTGCGGCCGGTCGGGGCGATGAGTCCGCGTTTCTCGTAGAAACGCAGGGCGGAGGGGGCGAGGCCGGTTTGTTCGCCGACCTCGGCGATATCGAGCAGGTCGGCCATCTCGTCTCCTTGACTTGAACCGCGCTTCAAGTCACAGACTAGCTCACATGACAATCCATCACCTCAATTGCGGATCGGTTCGGCAGATCGAAGCCACCTACGACGGACCCGCGCCCGCGCATGCCGTGAACCACTGCCTGCTGGTCGAGACCGCGTCCGACGGCCTGGTCCTGATCGAGACGGGCATCGGACTGGACGACGTGCGCGACCCGGCGGGCACCCTCGGCGCGGACTGGGTGGCGATGGCCCAGCCCATCCTTTCCGAAGACGAAACCGCGATCCGGCAGGTCGAACGGCTCGGCTACGAGCCCGCCGACGTCCGGCACATCATCCTCACCCACCTCGACGTGGACCACTGCGGCGGATTGCCCGACTTCCCGCACGCACAGGTCCACGTCCTCGCCGCCGAACTGGCAGCGGCGCAGGCCGAAGCGCCGAGCTTCCGCTATCGCTCCGCGCACTGGGCGCACGATCCGAACTGGGTGGCCTACCCGTCGGAACCGACCGGACAATGGTTCGGTTTCAACGCGATCCAACCGAAGGACCTGCCCGACGACTTCCAGCTGATCCCGCTGGGCGGGCACACCGCGGGCCACACCGGGGTCGCCGTTCGCCACGGCGACAGTTGGTTGCTGCACTGCGGCGACGCGTACTACTACCACCGCGAACTCGATCCGGCTCCGCAGCCGCACCCGGTGCTCGACGTCGTGCAGACCGGTTCCGAGGTCCACCACGACTTGCGGCTGGGCACCCAGGCTCGGCTGCGCGAGCTACACCGCGATCACGGCGACGAGGTCACCCTGATCAGCGCGCACGACCCGTGGGAGTTCCAGCGCGCGAGCTGACCCCTACCGGCGCTGCCAGCACTGTGCCCGGTCGCCGAGATTCCACCACGAGATATAGCCCGGGTCCTGGTCGAGCAAGGTCCATCCGGCTTCGAGCAGGTCGAAGAACGCGCTGTCGGCCGTCCGCCCGCCGCGTGCTTCGCCGATGTAGATCAGCGACGAGCCGCCCGCCTCCTGGTAGGCGGCGAGGGTGCTGGAGGCCATCGGGTTCTCCCAGCCGGGCGGCCAGCAGAGGAACAGCGCGTGGTCGGCGTGCCCGGCGACCAGATCGGCCGTGGAAGACGGCGGCGTGGCGGTGGGATGCCAGGTGGCGGCCTGCCCCGGCGCGGCGGGGAAGGCCGTGTTGGTCGCCCGGTCCGGCGGGTGGGAGTCGAAAGCGCTGATGGGCACGCCGATTCGGGTGAGCTGATGCGCCCAGTAACCGCGCCCGGAGCCGACTTCCAGCACCGGCCTGCCCTGCGCGACGTCCGCTACCCAGCGCAGTGTGGCAGGTGCGGGGATCGCGTACGCGTACGCGGCTTGCAGCACGATCTGCGCATACGCCAGCCGCGCGCTGCCTTTCGGGTTGCCGCCGTTCACCTCGGCGCGGTTCGCGCGCTCCCTCGGTCCGGGCGATACCGCGGCGGCGACGATGTCCCAGTACGGATTCGTGCTGGCACCGCCGGTCATGTAGTGCAGTAGGTGTAGGTCGAACGTGGCGTCGGTGATGTCGTCACCGGTGCCGGGCAACCGGCCCGCGGTGGACCAGTAGTCCGCGACCCGCGGATACGCTGTCGCGAAGGTGGATTCGTCTTGGACGAGGTTCGTCAGCGCCGTGCGGCGCTGCGGCGAAAGCGCCAAGTCAGCCATCTTTCGATTCTCCGCCGACCGTCACCGGCCCTGGGGAACATCGAGACGAGTTCACCGACCTGTCGCGAATCCTTCGCTCTCCGTGGGTGATACGTCCACAAGCCTGTTCGCGCCCCGGCTCACCCGCTGTCGCGCATCGACACCAGTCCGCCGAGTGTGCCGAGGTAGGCCGCTCCGTCGGGGCCGAGGGCGATTCCGGCGTAATTGTTGTTGAAGCCGAGGCCGGTGCCGGACAGCTGTTTCCACACGGTCGCGCCGGTGCGGTAGTCGAGGGCCGTCCAGTACCAGGGATCGCTCGGATCGGTGCCCTTCGTGTAGGTGTAGATCAACCCGGTGGCCAGGGACAGCTTCGGTACCACCGACGGCGCGGCTTCGACCGCGTTGGTCCAGGTCAGATGGCAGCCGTTGCCGTCGGCGTCGATGTCGACACGGGCGAAGCCCGCGGCGGTGGTCTTGCCGGAGGCGACCGCGTCGGGGTGTCCGTAGCCGTAGTTGTTCTCGACGATGAGTGAGCGTCCCGCGCCGATCAGCGAGTTCTCGGTGGCGCTGTGGCCCGGCTCGAACACCGGCACCGCGCACACCTGCCGTTCGGCGACCGAGGGCGCGGTGCGGTAGACGACGACGTTCATCGGATCGGCATTGTCGGTGATGGCGACATAGCCGTCGGGCAGGACGGTGGGCGTGGTGCCGGTTCCGTCGTCCACTTGGCCCGGCTTGCGCTGGTTGCTGTTGGCGTAGGTGGTTTGCCAGGTGATCCGGGGCGCGCCGTCGGGACCGGCGTCGAAACGCAGGAGCCGCCGGTTGGTGGCGATGTAGACCTCACCGGCCGCACCGACCGCGAACGAGTTCTCGATCTGATTCTCCGTACCGTCTCCGAGCCGAACCACCTGCGCTGCTCCGGTATCCGGATCCAGTGTGCCGACCACGCCGTTCGTCTTGGCCACGAACCAGATCAGGCCGTTCGAGTCCGGCAGTGCGGAGTTCAGCGTCTCCTCCGGGTGCAGCACGCCGGTCAGGTCGTAGTCGCGTACCAGCGAGAACCCGTCGGCGGCGGGGTTCTCGGCGAACACTTGAATGTGTCCGGTGCTGGTGCCCACCACGGCGCGGTCTTCGTCATCGAGGTAGAAGTACCCGCCGCCGCCGAAATTGTCGAAAGCGCCGGGCCGCAGCGTATCGAGGGGATTCTTGCCCGGCAGTGGATGTTTGCCGAGGACGCTCATCGTCGTCGGGTCGATGAGGTAAAGGCCCGGTTGCAGCCCCAGGCAGGTGCTGACGATGCGTCCGGCGCGGTCGAACGCCACCGAACCGCACTCGCTGCCGAGCAGCAGGGAATCGGTCCGCGGTGACCGGCCGAGCGGACCGGGGCGGCGGTAGGTATCGCTCATCCACCCGTCGTTGTGGACTCCCGAGTTTCCGTTCGGCGCGAGATGTGGGTTCTGCGGGACCGGTGGGATGCCGGTGACCGGTTCGCCGCTCGCGGCGGCACCGACGAATCGCGCCGGTTCCGGCACGGCGGGCACCGAAGGAATCGGCGTCGCGGCGGCGGGCACCGCGACTACCGCGGCAAGGATTGCCGCAGGCAGGGTCGCGCGCAGAACCTGGGAGGGGAGGATGTGAAACACGAATGAACGGTATCCGGGTCCGGCGGGCCGCGAATCCCCCACGCGAGTGATTACGCGGGCACGGCCGCGACCGTCGGTACCCGATTCGCGTCGCCGCCGCGTTTCAGTACTGCTGGTGCCCGGCCAGTTGCTGGGCGATGAGTCCTTGCAGTCGTTGCAGGCCGCCGACGGTGATGCCGCTCTGGATCTGTCCCTCGATGGTGCGCACCAGCACCGAGTCGCTGAGCACCTTCTCGCTGGACTGGATCAGCACGGTCCCCGCGCCGGTGAAATCGAACTGGCGCTCCTCACCGGAGTTCACGCCGAATCGTGCCGCACCGGCGGCCAGGAAACCCGAGATCCAGCGTTCGTCGTAGTGGTGGCTCGGGGAGGGGCAATCCGCCCAGCCGACCAGCGACTCGGGGTCGACGCGCAGCGGTGGCTCGGCGAACATCACCGGCCCGTTGGAAGAGGCGAGGAACTTGCCGGTGCCGATCAGCGTGAGGAACCCGGGCACGATGGACTGGTTGAGCGACAGGCCCGGCTCGAAGGCCAGCAGGTTCGCCGCCCGGATGGTCAGGTTGCCGTTGTCCTCGAGATCGTAGGAGTTGATGTCGTAGCCACGGTCGCCGATGATCAGCTTGCCGTGCCCCTCCGCGACGACGTAGTCGCCGGTGAACAGCGGCGCCGAGAACTGCTGCGACACCATGTGCAGCAGTCCGCCCTGCAACCCGTGGCTGAGCGCCTGGAACCGGATGTCGCCGTAGTAGGCGATCATCGCGCCCTTGCGCATGAACCACGGCTTGTTCAGGTCGATGCAGTAGGCGTAGCTGTTTCCCGGGATGTTGTCGCTCTCACCGAGGTTCATGGGGTTGAGGATCTGGGACATGCTCACAACTTCTCTTCGGAGGCCTGCACGTAGACGACGCCCTGCCCGACGCAATGCAACTGCATCGCCTCGCCGGAACCGCGCCCGACGGCGTCCCGCCAGCTCAGCGCCGCTTTGAGCTCGGTCTGCACATTGCCGTAGGCGGCGACGAAGGCTTGCGGATCGACCACGACCGGATTCGGGCCGCCTACTTGCAATTCCAGGAATCCGCCGTGCGCGAGCAGCACCGCGGCGCCCTGCCCGGACAACTGGGTGGTGAACAGGCCCTGTCCGGTCAACGCCCCCGAGGCGGCGCCACGCAGCGCGCCCATCAGGCCGCCACCGCCTCCGCCACCCGAACTCATCACGGAGACCACCGAACTCTGCAATCCGGCGGTGTTGGCGAGCAGTCGCGAAGCCTCGACGCGCAACGTCGCACCCGGCTGCATGTGCACGACGTGCACCTCCAGGCCGGCGAATCCGTAATGGACCTCGCCATTGCCCTGCGCGAGCATGGTGCGCTCGTGCTCACCCGCCATCGCGCGGCCCGCGAGCCCCATCAGCCCGCCCATGCCGCCCATCCCTTGCGCCCCCGGAACCTGGTGGGGGGCAAAGGAAACATCGCCGGTGTAGAACAGCATCGCGCCGTTGCGAGCGACCACGCCGCCCGCCATTCCGACGTTGACCTTGACGACTTTGCCGTTGATCTTCTCGAACATCCGTCTCTACCGTTCCGCCGGTTGGATCAACACCACGCCGTGGCCGTCCCAGCGCAGCGAGAACGCCTCGCCCGCGTCCTGACCGACGAAACTGCGCCAGGACACGTCGGTGACGAAGGACTGGTTGAGGTTTCCGCGCGCCGCGACGAACGCGTCCGGATCGACGATCAGCGGGTACTGCGGCGAGACCTCCAGGTGGATGAGCGGACCGCCGGCCGAGAGCAGCGCGACCTGGCCCTGGCCGGAGACAGTCGTGGTGAACAGGCCCTGTCCGGTCGACGCACCGCGCAAACCGGCGAAACGCACGTCGGTGCGGAGGTTCCCGGCGAACGCGAGCAGTTGTTGCGACTCCACTTGCAGCGTCTCGTTGTTCAAGTCGACGACGGTGACGTGCTGGCCGTTGACCGCGAAGAACACTCGTCCGTGACCGGCGCACTCCATCAGCGAGAGCTTCTCACCGGTGGCTCGGCGCTTCAGCCCGGCGAGCACGCCGTCGCCACCGCCGAAGCCGGCCGCCTTGAACTGCACGTTTCCCTCGTAGGCGATCATCGAACCGGAGATCGCGCGGAGGCTGGTGCCGGCCAGACGGGCCTCGATCACCTTCTTCGACTGCTCGAACAGTTGCGCCATGGAATGTTTGCCTGCTGTCTCGATCGGGAACACGGTGGGATCGCCGTATTCCATCTACGTGCCGTCACCCTAACCGATGGTTCCGTGGGTGTCGGGGCAGCACGGCCGTTCGATTCCAGCGCCGCGCAGCGCGTTTCTCGTAGAGTGTCAGGCGAACGCACCGACAAGCGAAGGGTCGAACTTGTCCGCAACTCTCGCCAAGGGCCAGAACGGTCCGCTGGCCACCAACGACGTGGTGATATCCGTCCAGCTCACGGCGCCGGCGGATTTGTCGGCGCTACTGGTCACCGAGCGGGGCAAGGTCCGTTCCGATGCGGATTTCGTCTTCTTCAACCAGCCGAGCGGCCCCGGGGTCAATCTGCAGCCTGCGCCCGCGGGCCAGCCCGCGTCGCTGGCTGTGTCGCTGAACGCGGTGCCCGCCGACATCGATCAGATTCGCGCTGTGATCACGCTCGACGACGCGAACAGCAATTTCGGTAGGTTCCCCGCCCCGACCGCGATCGTGTCGGATGCGGCCGGAAATCAGTTGTACGCCTATCGGATCGACGGGCTGAACACCGAGTCGATCGTGATCGCGCTCGAGCTGTACCGCCGCCAGGGTGCGTGGAAGGTGCGTGCGGTCGGACAGGGCTACGCGGGCGGTTTCGCCGCGCTGGTCACCGATCACGGTGTGACGGTCGACGATGCTCCCGCCCAGCCCGCTCAGGCTCCCCAGGCCCCGCCGCCGCCTCCGCAGCAGCCGGTTCAGCAGCCGCCCGTCCAGCAGCAGCCGAACTACCCGCCGCCGACCACCCCGGCGTACCCCACCCAGCAGCAGGCGCCGCAGTACGCGCCGACCGGTGGTTATCCGCCGCCCGGACCTGGCTACCCGCCGCCCGGCCCCGGCCAGCCACCGCAGGGTGCCCCTGGTTATCCGCCGCCCGGTCCGGGTTACCCGCCGCCGCCCGGCCCCGGGCCCGGCTACCCGCCGCCCGGCCAGCCGCCGCAGCCGCAGCAGCCCGCCGAGGTCAGCCTCAGCAAGGACCGCCCGGTCAGCCTGGTCAAGGGGCAGCGCGTCACGCTGCGCAAGGAAGGCGCCGCGCTGACCTTCGTGAAGATGGGTCTCGGCTGGGATCCGGTGCGCAGCCGCGGCATGTTCGGCAACCGCACGGTCGACATCGACCTCGACGCGTCGGTCATCATGTTCGCCGACATGAACCCGGTGGACGTCGCGTACTACGGACAGTTGACTTCCAAAGACGGCTCCATCCGCCACCAGGGCGACAACCTCACCGGTGAGGGCGAGGGCGACGACGAGGTGATCCTGGTCGACCTGACCCGCGTCCCCGCGCACGTCAACACGCTGCTGTTCATCGTGACCTCCTACAAGGGCCACACCTTCGAGCAGGTGCAGAACGCGTTCTGCCGCTTGGTCGACGGGACGAACAACGGCGAGCTGGCCAGATACACCCTCGCGGGCGGCATGCCGTTCACCGCGATGGCGATGGCCAAGCTGTACCGGGTGGGCAACGACTGGAAACTGCAGGCGCTCGGCGAAGGCTTCCAGGCCAAGCATCCGGGTGAGGCGGTGCCGCAGCTCGGCCGCTTCCTCGTCAACGGTTGATCGGCGGCGGGACAGCAGGGCGGACAAGGTGATTCAACTGCAGGCCGGTCAGAACATCCCGTTGACCGGTGAGGTCGTTCGTTTCAGTGCGAAAGCCGAGGCTGCCCTCGATGTTTCCGCGCTGGTGGTGGCGGAGAACCTGAAGGTGTTCTCCAGCGACGATTTCGTCTTCTACAACCAGCCCGCCACGGCAGGGGTCGCCTTGGCGGCCGACGGGGTCACGATCACGCTCACCGAGGTGCGCGCGGACGCGAAGGCCGTACTACTCGTGGTCAGCGTCGATCCGGCCGCCCCCGCGCGGGCGGGCGGGCTCGGGCCGGTCACCGCCACCCTGTCCGAGAACGGCAGCGCGACCGCCGAATTCGCGATCACCCCGTCGTCCGGTGAGACGGCGCTGATCTGCCTGGAGGTGTACCGGCGCGGTCCGGCCTGGAAACTGCGGGCGGTGGGCCAGGGTTACGCGGGCGGCCTCGCCGTGCTGCTCACCGCGCACGGCGTCGAGGTCGACGGTGCGGCCCCGGAGCAGGCCGACCAACCCGGTACGCACACCATGTCCGGTCCACTGGCGGGTGACGCGCAGATCGCCGCTGCCGGTGCGCCGCTGGAAGTCGGTCACGGCCTGGAACGGCTGTGGATGGTGTTCGAGGACGCGGCGCGGTCGGCCGCCGCGCTGGTATCGGCACGTGAGTACGCGGCCAAGCGGTTGGATCACGAGCTGTCGCTCGCCGTCTCCGATCCCGCGACCAGGAACACTCCGGCGGCCGAGCAGGCGCGCAGCGCCGCGCAGCAACGGCACGACGAACTAGTCGACACCGCCGAGCGCAACCACCAGCGGGATGCCGAACAGCTGATGGGCGAACTCGCCGCGGCCGACCGGGTGCTGCCGCGCGCCCTCGCGTCCTGGGACTCACCCGCTTGGGACAAGCCGTCCGCGCCGAGCGACGGTATCCGGCTCGGTGAGTTGTACGCGCTCGACCGGGGATCGCTGCGTATTCCGTACTGTGTTCCGGTGCCGCTGAATCGGCCGCTGTGGATCGATGCCGAGTCGACCCGTGCGGTCGCGCCGGTCGTGGGCGCACTGCTGGCGCGGTTGCTCGCCACGGCGCCGCAACGGCGAACGCTGGTCGACATCATCGACCTCACCGATGCGTTCGGCGGCTTCACCGGCCTGCTCGCTCCCGTGCTGAACGGACCGCCGATCACCGACCACGCCGACATCTCGGCGCGGCTGCAAGCGCTGGTGGACGCGGCCGAACTGGCCGAATTGGCTTATACGAGCGGCGCTTTCACGCCGCCCAGCGAGCACCGGGTCCTGCTGGCCGCGGACTTCCCGCACGGCTACCAGAGTTCGGACGCGCAGCGCATCGGCGCGTTGATCACGCGCGGCGAGCTGATCGGACTGTCCATCGTGATCGTGGGCGCGAACGAATCCGATTCGGCCGACACCACCGTGGCGATGCTGTCGCAGTCGTGCCGCCACCTGCCGACGATCGGCGGCACGCCGCTGTTCGATCCATGGACCGGCAGCGCGTGGCAACTCGATCTGGACCTGTTGCCGCACGAGCCGGAACGGCAGGCGCGCTTCCTGCGTACGAGGTGAGCGCCTGAACCGGCGACCGGGTCAGCCGCCCGCGACCGCCGTACGCGGCCGCAGCGGCTCAGGCAGCCAGGGCAGCGGCGGATCCGGCATGCGGTCGACGACACCGCCGACCGGGTCGTCGACGAAGTCGCGCCGCACCAGGTCCTCCTCCGGGCGGTAGATCTGGCGCACGATCAGGGCGCACAGTCCCACCACCGCCAGGTCGCGCAGGGCGACGGTGCCGGTGAACCACTGCTCTGGCAAACCTTTGCGGTCCAAACCGAGGTAGTAGAACATTCGCGGCACCCAGACCAGCGCGTCGACGGTCATCCAAGTCAGCAGGATGCGCCGGTGCGGCAGCGCCAGGACGGCCAGCGGCACCAACCACAACGAGTACTGCGGACTCCACACCTTGTTCGTCAGCAGGAACGCCGCGACCACGAGGAAGCACAGTTGCGCCAGCCGCGGCCGTCGAGGCGCGGTGAATCCGATGTAGGCGATCACCGCGCAGGCCGCGACGAACGCCAGCAGTGAGACGGCGTTCAGGATCGCGGGCTGCTCCCCGTAGGTCAGCGCGCCGTCGAAGCCGCGCCAGCCGGTGAACGAGGAGATCACGTTGTAGATCGAGTCCGGGTCGGCGTGCCGGGTGGTGTTGAGCCGGAAGAATTCCTGCCAGCCGTTCGGGAACAACGCGGCGATCGGAAGGTTCACCACCAGCCAGGTCGCCAGCGCGGCGCACATCGCGACGGACGCGGCGCCGATCGGTCGGGCGCTGAGGAATTGGATGCGGTAGGGCGTCTCCCGCACCCACGCCAGGAAGGTCGGCCAGCCGTCGATGTCGCGTATCCGCAGGCCGAGGTGCGTGCGCAGCGTGCGTTGCCTCGTCTCGGTACGCAGGCACAGCACGAGGATCGGCCCGAGCAGCAGCAGCGGATACAGTTTGGCGGCGCCGCCCAGACCGAGCAGCACGCCCGCCAGCACGGGTTTGCGCCGGGCCCAGGCGAGCAGGCCGGTCGCGGCGAAGGCGGTCGCGAGCGCGTCGAAATTGGTGAAGGCGTGCACGATCACCAACGGCGAACAGGCGACCAGCGCCGCGTCCCAGATCCGGCGGCCGGACAGCAACGCCGATGCCCAGACGGTGATCAGCCAGGCCATGGCGAGACCGACCGCGACGATGTTGAAGTAGATCACCACTTGGAGCGCGCCGGGCAGCGGCGAAGCGTCCCAGCTCTTCGCGATCCGCATCGAAAGGTACTGGTACAGGCCCGAGAGCACGGGATATTCCATGTACCGCGTCTCCCGTCCACCGTCGGGAGTCTGTTCGGTCCACTGCTTCTTGTACGGGAAGGCGCCTTCGTTCAGGCGCTCGGCCCCGTAGAGCGGCACGGTGTCCGAATAGCACATCGCCACGTACTGGCGGCCGTTGTTCCAGTCGAGCGTGGGACCGTCCGCGCCGGTGGTCTGCTGGATGCATCCCGCTTTGCCGAACCAGCCGAGCGCCAGGAACATCAGGGCGAACGCCATCAGCACCCGCATGGGCGTCCAGAACCGCACCCGCCCGATCAGCGCATGATCACCGACCGGCCCACCGATCACCGTCGACAATTGCGCGGCGAGCGAATCGTTGCGACTCGGCCGGTCTCGCGCGTCCGCCGATCGCAGATCAGAGGCGAGCGGAGCAGGGGCGGCGTAGTACGCCCCACCGGGCGCCTTCTGGTCCGACAGCGGTGCCCTCCCATTCCTCCGTGGCTCCACCAGCTGCTGATCGGTCACGGAAACCGAGGCTACCCGGAGTACGGCCCACGGTCCGGACCGAGTCGGCTTCGGTCTTCCGCGCGTTGCCATCCGCGCACGGCCTCCGAGGTGCTACCAGGATCCGAATGGTTTCTGGTACAAGACTCCGATCTGATCTCTTCCTTCGTGTCGGCCCTGGCTGCGATCGGATACGTTGGCCAGGGCTGAAAGGATTCGGTCTTTCGACCGCTGTTGGGCGGTCGAGCCTTTCCGTATTTTCTCATGCGTTGGGTATGAATGACGCCGGGCGGGGATGGCCCGCATGATCAACGCATTCTGGTCTGGACATCCTTGGCGAGTTCGGTGATCCGCCTGCTGACCAATAATGTCTGCCCAGAGGGGCGTTTTTCACGGTGATCCTGTCCGCCGAAGTTCGGATATGTACTTGCATCCGAGGGCGCCGGGAATGGAATTCGCCGACCGGACCGATCGATCACGGCTTCCCGGAATTACCAGCCCAGGGAGCAAGCCGTCTCTCGGCAATCCGGCGCAAATACGACGAAGGCCGGGACCGGACCTGATGCGGTCGGACCCGGCCTGTGCGCCGGCGAACTATCGGCCCCGTGTCGGAGCGGTTCCGTTCGTGCCTTCGTTGTTACCCGAGTTGCCGTTGTTGCCGGGTCTCGGTGAGCCGGTGGCCGTCGGCGCGGCACCGTCGGACGGTGCGACCGGTTGGCCGGGCAGCGGTCCGGAGTCCGGTTCACGCTGCTGCTGCGGGCGCTGCTGCTGAGGTGCGGGCTGGACGCCGGGGACCGGGATCGTGATGCCGGGCAGAATCTCCACCTGGGTCGGCGCGACCACCACGGGTGGCAGAAGCGGAGAGTCGACAGTGGACGGCGGGGTGTAGGGCGCCGACCATTCGGGGACACCGGCCTGGCCCTTGATGGGGGCGGGCTTCGGGAACGTCTCGTTGCGAGTCCCCGAGAGCGCGCCGTCCATGGTCGCCTTCCAGATGTCGGAGGGCAGACCGGAGCCGTAGATCATGCCGCCGCTGTAGTTGCGCAGCGGCGAGTTGTCGACGCTGCCGACCCACACCGCCGTCGACAGCGACGGGGTGTAGCCCACCATCCAGGCGTCCTTGTTCTCGCCGGTATCCAGCAGCTGCGCGGTACCGGTCTTGGTCGCCGATTCGCGCCCGTTGGCCAGCCCGTGGTTACGGGAGTAGGCCGCGATCGGCTTCATCGCGGCGGTGACGTTGTCGGCGACAGCGGCCGAAACGCGCTGCTCACCGGCTACCTCACCACGGTCGAGCAGGACCTGACCGTCGGCGGTCACGACCTTCGATACGAAATGCGGCGCGTGGTAGACGCCGGAGGCGGCCAGCGTCGCGTACATCGAGGCCATGTCGAGCGGCCGCGCCTGGTACTGGCCGAGCACGATGCCGTTGTTGGGCCCGGAGCCGTCCGACTCGGTGAGCGTCTTGCCGACTCCCGCGATGGTGTCCGGCATGCCGAGCTTGTACGCCATGTCGGCGATCTTGCGCGGGCCGTTCTGCATGTCCAGCTCCATCCGGTAGAAGCTGGTGTTCAGTGACCGTTTCAGCGCCTCGGCGATGGTGCACGTGCCGCAACCCTCGCCTTCGACGTTGGAGATCTTGATGCCGTTCACGGTCAGCGGCGAGCTGTCGTACATCTGCGACAGCGGGATGCCCAGCTCCAGGTTGGCCGCGAGGCCGATGACCTTGAACGACGAACCGGTCTGCAAACCGGCGTTGGCGTAGTCGTAACCTTGGCCGTTGTCGCCGCCGTAGTAGGCGCGCACGGCACCGGTGTGCGGATCGATCGAGACCACGGCGGTACGCAACTGCTCCGGCTCACCCTTCATCTTCGAGGTGGCCGCGTCGACCGCGGCCTGCTGGGCCTTCGGGTCGATCGTGGTGGTGATCTGCAAGCCCGCGGTGTTCAGTTGCTGCTCGCTGATGCCCGCCGCGCCGAGTTCCTTGAGCACCTGGGTCTTGATCAGGCCCTCGGGGCCGGAGTCCTGCGCCTTGTCCCGAGTCGAGGAGAGCGGGACGACCTGCGGGTACTGCAGGCCCTGTCGCTCGGTCGCGCTCAGGTTGCCGCCGGAGACCATGCCGTCGAGCACGTAGTTCCAGCGGGTCTTCGCGCCCTCGGGATTCTTCTCCGGGTCCAGGCTGGACGGCAGCTGGATGGTGGCGGCGAGCACCGCGCCCTCGGCGACGGTGAGTTCCGACACCGGCTTGCCGAAGTACGCCTTGGCCGCTGCGTCGATGCCATACGCGCCGCGACCGAAATAGATGGTGTTCAGATACGCGGCGAGGATCTCGTCCTTGCTCCACTGCCGCGCCATCTTGGCCGAGATGACCAGCTCGTGCATCTTGCGGGTCAGCGAGTGCTCGTCACCGACCAGCGCGTTCTTCACGTACTGCTGGGTGATGGTCGAGCCACCGCCCGCACTCTCCCGGCCGAGAACGTTGTCCCTGGCCGCGCGCGCGAAGCCGGAGATCGAGAAGCCGGGGTTGGTGTAGAAGTCGCGGTCCTCGGCGGCCATCACCGCGTTGCGTACGTGCGGCGGGATCTGGTCGATGGTGACGTCGGTCCGGTTGCCTTCCGGCGGAACCACTTTGCTGATCACCGAGGTGCCGTCGGAGGCGAAGATGGTCGCCACCTGGTTCGACTTCAGGTCCCCCGGCTGCGGCACCGACACCGTGGTGTACGCGGCCAGGAAGATGCCGCTGGGCAGCAGAATGGCCAGCGCGATCAGCACGTAGAGGGTGCGGCGCACGATCCGCCATGGGAATTTCTTCTGCTGCCCGGGCTGCCGCCTTCCCGGCCCGTCGGAGCCGCCGCTGCCGCCGCGGCGCGGCGGCGGGCCCGACGGCGGACCGCCCGCGGCCTGCCTGCGTTCGCCGGTCGTGGGGCCGCTACCGGTGACGCGACGTCCGTCACGGTCCACCGCCGGACGTGCGCCGGTGGCCGGACGCGGTCCGGTGGCGGGGCCGCGCCTGTCGCGTTCGTTCACCGCCTCGGTCAGGGAAGCCGGCCGCTGCGTCCGCTGGGCAGGCTGGGGGCCGGGAGCGCCACCATTGGGCGCGCCGCGGTTGGGCTGTGGCGGTCGGCCCGGCTGGGGCGGACGGCCGCCCTGCGGAGGACGACCGTTCGGCGGAGGGCCGGGACGGCGCGGCGGCTGGGGGCCGCGCGGCTCACCGGGGAGAGGGCGCGCACCGGGCGGCGGGACCGGACGGGCGCCGGGAGGTGGTCCGGGACGGGGATTCTGATACGGGTTGGGACTTGGACGTGAACTCTGCGGAGGACGACCGCCATGTGGCTCATCGCCGTAGGGCTCGTAGGGCGAATTCACTGACAAGATCTCCATAACTCGTAGCGGTCCAGGTGGCAATCAGCGGTAGTCGTCACCGCGGCGGACGCATGCCGGCTCCGCGAGTCACCCGCCGGGGACGACCCAGGCACTTCATTCGGCGGCGGTGCGCCGGTTCGCGCGTGTCCCGGAGCGGCGTCGCGGCGGTGCCGGCGCGGAACCGAGTACATAGGACTGCACCAGATGATTCCAGCTGCAGGTCCGGCATACCTCGACGACATGAACCGAGAATTCTTCGCGCGTCTCGGCGAGTCGCGCAAGCTCCTCGGGTGTGCGAGCCGATCCGGCGACCGGCCCCAGGCCGTCGCCGAAGACCCAGGATACGAGGGTCAGCTGTTCCTTCCGGCAGATGGGGCATGTGACCTCGCTCCCGCGGCCATGGAACTTCGCCGCACGCAAGAGATAAGGATTCGCATCACACACCTCGGCGACATCGACCCGGCCCGCATAGACGTCAGCCAGCAGCGACCGGCGCCGCAGGGCGTAGTCGACAACTTGCCGCTGAATTCGCACGAGAACCAGAGTAGCGGGGATGGAATCGGGCCGCCCCGGGCTGCTGCGGATTGACCGTTCCCGACCGGGCCGATCCAGCGCGTCGCGCCGCTACCCGGACTACGATCCGTCTGTGTCCACCGCAGCATCCGGGCGCATGCGAGCGCGTGATCTCGACCGCGCCGACGCATCCGGTCTTCTGGATGCCGCCTACGCCGAGGGGCAGCTCGGCGCCGACGAGTACCACGACCGGATCGCGCAGGCCGCGGCGGCGAAGACGCTCGGCGAATTGGCCGCGCTCACCGCCGACCTGCAAACCCCGGCCGCTGCGCGCGGGTTCGCCGCGCGGCGCCCGTCGGGCGCGCGAAAAGTATTGCGCCGCTCCGGTTCCGGCGGCAGTTATCCCGGTCACACCAGGGCGCGCGATGCCGATCGCGCCACTACGCGCGAACTGCTCGACCGCGCCCGTGCCGATGGCCAGCTGTCCGAAGACGAGCACGACGCCCTCATCGAACTCGCCGCGGAAGCGCGCACCCTGGGAGATCTGGACGATCTGGTCGCGGATCTCCAGCGGCCACGCGACGTCGCCCCCGCGCCGCGACCGCCGCGGTCGCATCGACCCCAGTGGTATCGGGCCGCGGTCGCTGTGGCAGCGGCGCTGGCCGCCTGCGCCGGTTTTCTCGCGGTCACCAAGGAGGCGGAACCGCGATCCACGGCGCAAGCCCCGCCGGTCGTGGACGTGGGGGCGGTGCAGCCCGTGGTGGTCCCGACGCCGAGTCTGGTCACCACCGAGGGGATCGCCACCTTCCTGCGCAACTACCAGCGGAAATTCGGCGACCTCCAGGTGGACGAGCTGTATATGCACGGTGATCACGCCTCGCTCACCCGGGCTGTGCCCGGCCAGCCGAACCGGAAGGTCCAGTACGACTACCGCGGTGGTTTCGCCCAGTCCATGCAGATCGAGACACGCAAGGCGGACACGCCGTCGGTGGATCTGGCCGGACTGAACGTGGAGGCGATCGGCAGGGCTCTCGCCGACGCGGCCACCATGACCCGAGTGCCCGGCGGCGTCGTCACGCATTTCAAGGTGGGCGTGAACGGTCTGTCTCCCGGGTACGGCGTTGCTGCCGGGCAACCCGTCATCGAGGTCTACGTGAGCAACGCGGTGAAAGAAAGCGGCCACTTCGTGCTGACCCCGACGGGCGAGGTGCGCCGCGTATGGCCGTTCGGAGGATGAGCGATGGCGACCACCCGATACAGCGACGTCCGGGCCCGCGACACCGACCGCGCCGACGTGTGCGGGCTGCTGGACGCCGCGCTCGCTGACGGCCAGCTCACCGCCGACGAGCACGCCGCGCGTACCGCTCGAGCCATGCGCGCGAAGTCCTTCGGCGAGCTCGAGGCGTTGATCGATGATCTGCAGATCCCCGACGGGCTGGCGAATGCCCCGGTGGTCCGGGTCGACCGGCGGCGTCCGCGCCGCTGGCTGGCGCCGGTGTCGGTGGTCGTCGCGGCCCTGGTGGCAGGCGCGATGGTCGGGGGGATCAGCCGTTGCGGTGTCGATCTGCCCGGCTTCGGGGAGGACGTTCCCGACTTGACCACCGGCGCGGGGCTGGCCTATTTCCTCGCGGAGTACCGGGCCGAATTCGGCGATATGAACGCCGACGAGGTCACGTTCTATCCGAAGTATGCGGTTGTGGACCGGCAGAAGCCCGGCAGCGCCGCCGAGACCGGCGACTACCACTACAACGGCGAATTCCGCACCTCCGGGACCTCCCAGCGGGAACGCGGGGCCCGCAGCTTCGACCTGGCCGCCATCGACGTGCCCGCCATCGCAGGCCTGCTGGCCGGTGCGCCGCGGACGGTGAGGTGCCCGGACGGCGTGATCACCCTGGTCATCGTGCAGTTCGATACGCACGGTCCATACGATCGCGGCGCCGTCGTGGAGATCCACGTCACGGGCAAGGACGGCTCGTCCGGCTACCTGACGACCACTTTCGCGGGCGAGCCGCTAGCGGTCTTCCCACCCACTCGCTGAACCGCGAGTTCGGCCGCACCGGGCCTACGGCTGTGCACAGATGTATCGCTCCGATATAGTGGAAAGTCGCATCCATCGGTTAGGTTCTGTACACAGTCAGGGGGTGAAGCCCGGTGCTCGAACTGGCAATCCTCGGGCTGCTCCTGGAAGCGCCCATGCACGGGTACGAGCTGCGCAAGCGGTTGACGGGCCTGCTCGGGGCCTTCCGTGCCTTCTCCTACGGATCGCTCTACCCGACACTGCGCCGCATGCAGGCGGACGGGTTGATCGCCGAGGAGATCCCCGCGGGCGCGACGACACGCCGCGCGCGACGGGTCTATCAATTGACCCCGGCCGGGCGGGAACGGTTCAGCGAGTTGCTCGCCGACACCGGGCCGCAGAACTACACCGACGACGGCTTCGGCGTTCATCTGGCTTTCTTCAGCCGCACTCCCGCGGAAGCGCGGATGCGGATCCTGGAGGGCAGGCGGCGTCAGGTCGAGGAGCGCCGAGAGGGGCTCCGGGAGGCGATCAAGAAGGCCAGCGGGTCGCTGGATCGCTACACCCGGCAGCTCCATCAACTCGGACTCGAATCAAGCGAGCGCGAAGTGCGCTGGCTCAACGAGTTGATTGCGGCGGAGCAATCGACGAAGGCGGCACCACAGAAAGAGGGAAATATCGGCCATGAGTGACGTCAAGAAGGCTGACAACGCCACAGAGGTTCGCGTCGCCATCGTGGGTGTGGGCAACTGCGCCTCCTCGCTGGTCCAGGGCGTGCAGTACTACAAGGACGCGGACGAATCCGCGACCGTCCCCGGCCTGATGCACGTGCGGTTCGGGCCGTACCACGTCCGCGACGTCAAGTTCGTCGCCGCGTTCGACGTGGACGCCAAGAAGGTCGGCTTCGACCTGGCCGAGGCGATCTTCGCCAGCGAGAACAACACGATCAAGATCTCCGACGTGCCGCCGAGCGACGTCGTCGTGCAGCGCGGGCCGACCCTCGACGGCATCGGCAAGTACTACGCGCAGACCATCGAGCTGTCCGAGGCCGAGCCGGTCGACGTGGTGCGGGTGCTGAAGGACAACAACGTCGACGTGCTGGTGTCCTACCTGCCGGTGGGCTCCGAGGAGGCCGACAAGTTCTACGCGCAGTGCGCGATCGACGCGGGTGTCGCGTTCGTCAACGCGTTGCCGGTGTTCATCGCCTCCGACCCGGTCTGGGCGGCGAAGTTCACCGAAGCCGGTGTCCCCATCGTCGGTGACGACATCAAGAGCCAGGTCGGCGCGACCATCACCCACCGCGTGATGGCCAAGCTGTTCGAGGATCGCGGTGTGCAGCTCGACCGCACCATGCAGCTGAACGTCGGCGGCAACATGGACTTCAAGAACATGCTCGAGCGCGAGCGCCTGGAGTCGAAGAAGATCTCCAAGACCCAAGCCGTCACCAGCAACCTCAAGAAGGAACTCGGCGCCAACGACGTGCACATCGGCCCGTCCGACCACGTGGGCTGGCTCGACGACCGCAAGTGGGCCTACGTCCGCCTGGAAGGCCGCGCCTTCGGTGACGTGCCGCTGAACCTGGAGTACAAGCTCGAGGTGTGGGACTCGCCGAACTCCGCGGGCATCATCATCGACGCCGTACGCGCGGCGAAGATCGCCAAGGACCGCGGCATCGGCGGACCGGTCATCCCCGCCTCGGCCTACCTGATGAAGTCCCCCCCGCAGCAGCTCGCCGACGACATCGCGCGCGCCCAGCTGGAAGCCTTCATCATCGGCGCCGAGTGATTCGGTGACACCGACGCAAGCCGGCCGGAGGCAGAAGCCTCCGGCCGGCTGCGTTGTGCGGCGTCCGCGCTAGTCCAGCGAGACGTAGACCTCCACCGACGCCGGGCCGGTGTAGCGCTCCACCTCCGCGGTGTGGGAGCGGGTGATGGTTCCCGCGTTCTCCGCCTTCGCCACCTGTGCCCAGGCGGTGCGCAGCAGGTCGTAGGGCTTGTCGGAGACGACGAACTTGGCGTAGCGGCCCTGCGGGATGATGGTGAGCACATCGCCGGAGTCCAGCTCGTCCATCGCGCCGATCTCGTAGCCGAGTACGGCGACGGCGTGGTCGTTCTGACCGATGTAGGCCGCCACCCGCGGCACGTTCTTCTCCCGCGCCAGATAGCGATCCCAGGTGAAGTTCACCAGGTCGAGGTCACGCGCGGTCACCTCCCGGCCGGCCAGCGGCACGGTCAGGCCCGCGACCATGCTCTGCGGCAATGTGACGATCTCGAAGTCCACTGTCTGTTCCTACCCGTTGCCCTGATCGTCTGCCACTGCCACGAAAACTTCCACCGTCCGTGCGTCCGGATAGTGTTCCCAGTCGCCGGTATAAGCGCGAATGAGTCGCCCCGCGGCCTCCGCGTCCCACACTGCTCGCCAGATGCTCACGATGGTGTCGCCGAGATTGTCTCCACTGGCGACGAACCGGGCGAAGCGCCCGGCGGGCACCCGGGCGAGCACGTCTCCGGGCTGCAGGTCGGCCAAGCCGTGACAGCGGTAGCCGACGATATGGGTCAGGTACGAATTGATCTCCGGCGCGTGGTCGACGTACGCGGTGGTCGGCGGTCCGGGCAGCTTGCGGGCCAGGTTGCGCTTCCACGCCTCTTCGACTTTCGCGCGGCGCGGCCCCTCGACCGCGAGCGCGGGGCTGCGAAGCACTGTTCCCGCCACCAGCGTCTCGGGTTGGTCAACGACATTGAAATCCACCGGCGTAGCCCCTATGTCTCGTCTGTCCTCAATTGGCGTCGGTCCCGGTGCCCTCCGTGGTGACGCAGGCTACCGCCTCCGGGCCCGTCGCTCGCGCCGCGCTGTCGTCGCTCGGGCGCATATCCTTCCGCATTGTTTTCGCGGTTTCGGCGTCGGCCCGTTCCGACGCACTCGCTGTTCGCTCTCACTCTGGCAAACGATGCTGCCATGTCATGCGTTCCGCCGGGCCACGGAAGGTCACAGCATCATCGCTATCCAGGAACCGGAATGCTCAGTCCGGGGAAAATCTCGACCTCGCTTGGCGGTTGCGGGCTGGGCGGGATGATGACGACGGGCTCGCGCTGCGATGACGGCTGCGGTGGGTTCAGGATGTCGTAGGGACCGCCGGAGGGCGGCTTGCTCGGATTCGGCCGGGCCGGGGCTTGCGCGCCCGGAGCCTGCGCACCAGGGAACTGTTCGATCGGAGCGCCGTCGAGCGCGTCGTCCATGACCTGTTTCCAGATGTCGGCGGGCAGGCCGGAGCCGTAGATGTCGGCTCCGCGTGCGGTGCGGATCGGTTGTGGCTGATCGGTTCCGACCCACACCGCCGTGGACAGCGACGGGGTGAAGCCGATCATCCACGCGTCCTTGTTCGACTCGCTCGCGCCGAACTGCGTGGTACCTGTCTTGGCTGCCGATGGGCGGTTGTTCTTCAGCGCGTGCCCGTTGGAGTAGGCCGCGATCGGGAGCATCGCCTCGACGGTGTTCTCCGCGATCGTCTTGGAGATGCGCTGTTGACCCGCGGGCGGCTGGTCGCCGACCTTTTGCTCGCCGCGATCCAGCAGCACCCGCCCGTCACCGGTCACCACTCGCTGCACGAAGTACGGCCGGTGGTGGACGCCCGACGCGCCGATCGTGGCATACGCCGAGGCCATATCGATCGGCCGGACCGAATACTGCCCGAGGACGATTCCGTTCAGCGGTTTCCCGCCGTCCTCGGTAAGGGTCTTGCCCGCGACGCCGGGCAGCTCCTCCGGAATCCCCGCCGCGTGCGCCGCGTCCGCGATGGACTGAGGACCGTCGAACATCGTCATGGTCAGCCGGTAGAAGCTGGTGTTCAGCGAGCGTTTGAGCGCCTCGGCCATGGTGCACTTGCCGCACGATTCGCCGTCCACGTTGGTGATCCGGGTACCGCGGTCGGTCACGGGGGAGCTGTCCAGCACGCGGGAGAGCGGAATGCTCTGCTGTTGCGCGGCGATCGCCGCGAAGACCTTGAACGCCGAGCCGGTCTGCAACGGCGCCTGGGCGAAGTCGAAGCCGATGCCGTCGTAGCCGCCGAAGTACGCGCGTACCGCGCCGGAACGCGGATCGATCGACACCACCGCGGCGCGCAGTTCCGGTGGCTGCGCACCGAGCCGGTCGCGCACCGCGCCCAGTACCGCGTGCTGCGCTCTGGCGTCGATGGTGGTGGTGATCTGCAGCGCGCCCTTGTTCAAGTCGCGCTCGCTGATGCCGGAGTCGCGCAGCTCGCGCACGACCTGGTTGCGGATCAGGCCCTCGGGGCCGCGAGCCACGTTCTCGTCCGGGATCTGGCTGAGCGGGATGATCGGCGGAAAGGTGGTCGCGTCCCGATCGCCCGGCGCGAGCGCGCCCATCTCGACCATTCCGTCGATCACGTACCGCCAGCGGGCCTTCAGGTCCGCGAGGTGGGTTTCCGGATCCAGGATCGAGGGCGTGCGGATCAGCGCCGCGAGCACCGCGCCCTCCGCGAGGGTCAGCTGGTCGACCTGCTTGTCGAAGTAGACCTTGGCCGCCGCGCCGATGCCGTACGACCCGCGGCCGTAGTAGATGGTGTTGAGGTAGGCGGCGAGGATGTCGTCTTTGCTCCACTGCCGTGCCATCTTCGCCGCGATGATCAGCTCGCGCATCTTGCGGGTGACCGTGCGCTCGGAGCCGAGAAAGGCGTTCTTCACGTACTGCTGGGTGATGGTGGAGCCGCCGCCCGCGTTGTCCTTGCCGAGCAGATTGTCTCGCGCGGCGCGCAGGAAGCCGGAAGTCGAATAACCGGGATTGGTGTAGAAATTGCGGTCCTCCGCCGACAGCACCGCGTCGCGCACCGGGCGCGGCACATCGGACAACGGGACCGGCGTCCGATTCCCGTCCGGCGGGACGATTTTCGCGAGCACGGTGCTGCCGTCGGCGGCGAAGACGGTCGCGATCTGATTGGTCTGCACCGCATTCGGATCCGGGATCTCGGCGCTCCAGTACGCCAGGACCGACAGCAACGCGGGCACCACGCCGAAGATGATGAACAAGGCCAGCAGCAGGCGACGGATGCGTTCGGCCCGGCTGCGCGGCGGACGATCCGGCTCCGCGGGGCGTGGCGCGGTCGGTCGCGATTTCCGGCGAGCCGCCGCGCGCTCGCGCCGCTCCCGCGCGTTCCGGTTCGCCGTATCCGGCCGCTGCGTCCAGCCCGCGATCGAGGCATACGGTGCGGTCGGAGGACCCCCCTTGGCGCCACGCCTGCGTTCACGCGGTTTGCGGAACGAGCTCACGATCATCTCCTCCCGGAGCGTCGGACGAACTCACCTGCACGAACGGACGGAAAAGAGCATCGAAAGGCCGAGTTTACCGCGTACGTTCACAACCGGGTTTCCACTTCTCGGGCCGTTGACACAGCGGTGCACGCAGACCATATGCGTGCTGCGCGAAGCGGCGAACCTATCTGTCCCTAGCGATCCCGCCAACGCCACCACACAGCTCAACCACGGGTTTCGAGCGAAGCGGCAAAAGACTCAGCTCTTCACGCCGCCCGCGGTGAGGCCGGAGATGATCCGGCGCTGGAAGATCAGGACCATGACGACCAGCGGGATGGTGACGATCGTGCCTGCCGCCATGATCGCCGCGTACGGCTGCACCAGCGGGTTGTTGCCGGAGAAGCGGGCGATGGCGACGGTGACCGGCTCGGTCTTGTCGCTGGAAAGCAAACGGGCGAGCAGGTATTCGTTGACCGCCGCGATGAACGCGAGGATCGCGGTGGTGAACACGGCGGGAGCGGCCAGGGGCAGCATCACCAAGCGGAAGGCCTGCAGTTTGGTGGCGCCGTCGATCCGCGCGGCTTCTTCGAGTTCCCACGGCAGTTCGGCGAAGAAGGACGCGAGGATGTAGACCGTCATCGGCAGCACGAACGAGATGTTCGGAATGATCATCGCCTGGTATTCGCCGATCCAGCCGAGGTTGGTGAAGAGCTGGAACAGCGGGGTCACCAGGACGACCACCGGGAACATCGAGGCGCTGAGAATCAGTCCGGACACCACGTACTTGCCGTGGAAGGTGAGCCGGGCCAGCGCGTACGCGGCCAGCACGCCGATCCCCAGCGCGATCACCGTCGTGATGGAGCCGATGACGAGGCTGTTGACCAGCGCCTTGCCGAAGTCGTTGCCGCGGCTGGTGTCGAACGCGTTGCGGAAGTTCTCCAGCGTCACGTGGGTCGGCCACGGAGTGTTGTCGAAGGTGTAGTCGGGATCGCGGAACGCGGTGACCGCCATCCAGTAGAACGGCGCGAGCCCCCACACCAGCACGATCAGCGCGCCCAGGTACAGCCGTACCGAGCCGATGCGTTTGGTCCACGGCACCGGCGCCGCGGCGGATTCGCTCGTCACGGCCTGCTCCGCTGTCTGCACGGACATCAGTGCGCCTCCCGCTGTTCTTCCTGGGTACGAACCGCGTTGGCGCCCAGGATCTTCACCAGCACGAACGCCACGGCGAAGATCAAAAGGAAGGTGATCGTGGACAACGCGGCCGCGCTGTTGGGGCCTTGCCGGACCTGATCGACCACCAGGATGGATACCGTGCGGGTGGCGGGGTTGCCCAGCGTCATGATCGCGGGCAGGTCGTACATCCGCAGCGCGTCCATGGTCCGGAACAGCACCGCGACCAGCAGGGCCGGCTTCAGCAGCGGCAGCGTGATCTGGGTGAACCGCTGCCAGGCCGACGCGCCGTCGACGCGAGCCGCCTCGTACACGTCGGCCGGGATGACTTGCAGGCCTGCCAGCAGCAGCAGCGCCATGAACGGCGTGGTCTTCCAGACGTCGGCCGCGATCACCGCGATCCGGGCGGGCCACGGGTCCGAAGTCCACAGGATGTGCGTGCCGAGCACGCGGTTCACCACGCCGTCGTACTGGAACATGAATTCCCACAACCGCGCGGTGACGGCGGTCGGGATCGCCCACGGGATCAGCACGGCCGCGCGCAGCAGCGCCCGGCCACGGAAGGTCTTACCCATCACCATGGCCATGCCGAGGCCGATCGTGGCCTCCAGCGCGACGGTGACGACCGTGAAGAACAGCGTGACCCCGATGGCCAGCCAGAATTGCGAGCCGAGATTGCCGGTCGGGCACGGCACCGTCTCGCCGGTCGCGATCTGGCACTGTTGCAGCAGCCAGTGCGTGTAATTGTCGAACCCGGCGTTGCCGCCTTCGACGAACATGCCGGTCGCCGGGTCGAGTCCCGAGTCCTTCTGGAAGGACATCCACAGCGCCCGGAACACGGGATAACCGATGACGACCGCGAGCGCGATCAGGACGGGGGTGACGAACAGCCAGGCTTTCCCGGAGCGACGCAGCTCCGAGGCCAGCCTGGCGGCGAAGCCGCGCCTGGCCGGAACGAATTCGTCTTTCGGCACGCTAGTCGCCGTTCCCGAAGGATCCGACACCGTTTCTCTCCTGCGGGTTCGTCGGGTCCGTTGCGTTCAACCGCTCACGATCCAGCGGTTTCGATGCCCTTTTGCATACCGGTGATCGCGTCGTCGACGGACTTGGTTCCGTTCAACGCAGCATAGGCGTTGTCCTGGATGGCCTTGCTCACGGCGGGGTAGAACGGCGTCACCGGGCGCGGCACGGCGCTGGCGATGGAGTCCTTGAGCGCGGGCAGGTACGGCATCTTCGCGATCAGCGCCGGGTCGTCGTACATGGACGCGCGCACCGAGGGCAGCGCGCCCGCGGCGACGATGTGCTGCGCGTCCTCGCTGATCAGGAAGCGCAGGAAGTCCAGCGCGGTTGCCTTGTTCTTGGAGTACGCGCTGATCGCCGCGTTGTAGCCGCCGAGGGTGGAGGCGCCGACGCCGTTCTCCCCCGGCAGCGGGGCGACCGCGAACTTGTCCTTCACGGCGGAGGCCTCGCCGCCGACGTCACCGAAGGTGGACGGCCACGAGCGCAGGAACATCAGCTTGCCCGTCGCGAAGGCGTTGCTGGACTCGGGCTCCTTGAAGGTGATGGCCTCTTTGGGAATGTCGCCGTTGTTGTAGGCGTCGACCAGGACCTTCAGTCCGGCGCGGGACTGCGGGCTGTTCACCGTGGGGGTCTTGCCGTCGGCGCCGACGAAGCTGCCGCCGTAGGCGTTGATCACCTCGGCCGCGTTCACGGTCAGACCCTCGTAGGGCGCGAACTGACCCGCGTAGCAACCGATGTTCTGCTGGCGCGCGATGGGGCACTGGGCCAGCAGCTCGTTCCAGGTCTTGGGCGGGTTCGGCACCAAATCCTTGCGGTAGAACAGCAGGCCGCCGTTGGTGTTGCGCGGCGCGGCGTACAACGTGTTGTTGTAGGTGGCGCTGGCGACCGGCGGGGACAGCAGCGCGCTGGTGTCGATGGCGAAGGAATCTTTCAACGGCTGGATCCAGCCCTTGGCGGCGAACTCGGCGGTCCACGGCACGTCCAAGGCGACCACGTCGTAGTTGGACTGCTTGGAACGCATGTGCTCGACCAGGTCGTCGTACTGCTGCGAGGCGTCGTTCGACTGCTCCTTGAACGTCACCTGCTCGTCCGGGTGCGCGGCGTTCCAGCGCTCGATCAGCTGCTTCACCGCGCCGGTCTCGGTGGTGTCCTTGCCCTCGACGTAGGTGATCGGGCCGCGACCGGTGAGATTCTGGCTGATCGGGCTCCCGCTGCTGTCGCTGGAGCAGGCGCTGGTGAACGTCGCGGTCAGCAGCCCGACCGACGCGAGGGCCACCGCGGCCCGCGGTACGAGCGACGAACGTAGGGACGTCACCTTCTTCACAGCCATCGCAAACACTCCAGGATCGTTCGTGAGCGGCAGCACACCCTGCCGGTGCACAAGGCAAGATACATGGTGCCGATCCGGCGTGCGGGACAGTGGCTGGAACTCGCCCACTAGGCTGGGGCGCGATGTCTTCGCCGAACGCGGTTCCCGATCGGATGCTCACGCGCATCGGTGGGCTGCTGCGCAAGGCCGAGTGCACGGACAACGAACACGAGGCCGAGGCGTTTCTCGCCGCTGCTCAGCGGCTGGCCACTAAGTCGTCCATCGACCTCGCCGTGGCGCGGGCGCACATCGCGGGACGCGAGCGCAGGCCCACACCGGTGCAGCGGATCATTCCGATCGGCGAGCCCGGCAAACGCGGGTTGCGCACCTATGTCCAGCTGTTCGTCGCGATCGCGGCCGCGAACGACGTGCGCTGTGACGTCGCCCGGACTTCGACACAGGTCTACGCCTACGGGTTCGACTCCGACATCGACACCTGCGAGGCGCTCTACGCCAGCCTGCTCGTGCAGATGGTGCGCGCGTCCGACCAGTACATCAAGTCGGGGGCCTACCGATCGGCCACCGTCGAGAAGATCGTGGTGGAGAAGCGGTGGGGTCGCCAGGTGCGGCGCCGGGTGCAGGCGCCGGTCGCCGGTGTGACGGCGCGGCTGAATTTCCAGATGGCGTTCGCCGCGCGGATCGGGCGGCGGCTGTCGGAGGTCAAGGCCGAGGTGGAAGCCGAAGTGTTGCCACGCGACGCCGAGGTGTCCGGGACGGCGCTGGCCCTGCGGAACAAGGAGATCGAGCTCACAGACTTCTACGCGAAGACGTCGGAGGCGCGCGGCACCTGGCGCGGGCCGCAGGAGTCGGCGGGACATTCGGCGGCGGCGCGGGCGGCGGGGGACCGGGCGGGGCGGGCCGCACGGATCGGTAATTCGCCCGAACTGCCCGCCGCGCGTAAGAAGTTGAACTCTTCCGAGGGCGGTTGACCGGCGTGAACGTCACGGGCCGAACCGGGCGAGCGGCTGCCGGGGTCCGGTCGGCGCAACTCGGCGACAGGCCGATGCCGCCCGTGGGATCGGCGGCGCGGCGATGACCGTGCGCGACGGCCAGCGTGCCAAGGTCTACGACGCCGAGCAGTTGGTACGCGGGGTGTTCGATCGCGCGGACGAGCACGGTGTGCGCACCGTCGAACTCTATGGTTCGCAGCTCACGTTGCCGATCGAGCGCCGCTTCGCCTCGGTGGAATCCGTACAGAGTTATACGGACAAGGTGCTGGCGCTCAATTGGGTGCGGGCGCGCTGGGAGCGGGCCGCCGTGGCGGTGCGCGTCCGTTCTCGCGCCGGAACAACGGCCGCGCACTACGAGGCGGCCGGGAACGTTCTGGCGGTTCCGCTGCACACCGGCGGCACCGCGTGGGCGCTGCGGGAATTGGTCATCCTGCACGAACTGGCGCATCACCTCGAATCCGCCCCCGAGTCGGCAGCCCCGCACGGCCCGGAATTCTGCGACCGCTACGTGGACCTCGTAGACGGCGTCGTCGGTCCTGAGGCAGCGTTGCTCTTGCGCACGACGATGCTGGGATGCGGCGTCCGGATCGGGTGAGCGGCCGGCGATTCTTTACCAGGTTTCGCGATCAGGCATTCACCTGGTGACCGGGAATGGCGATCCAGGCGGCTGTCATCGTGGCCGCTAGGCCGCCCTTGCCTGCGAATATGAGGCGATGTTGAGCCTAGCGGTCCTGTGTAGGGTCTGGTGGGATCGAGGTGCGCTGCTGGAGTAGGAGAAGGCTCGAGTAACGGGTCGGCGTTGATCTTGGCCGTGGAGTTGGTGCGTTACCTGCGCCGCTGGTACGCGTGCTCGTCTCGGTCTCGGGAGTAGCAGGGTATAGCAGATCCTGAGGGGTTCGGTGCACGCTGCCACACCTGCCTGACCCCGAACACAGGTGTCGCTTGGGGGTGCGAGGTGGACCCGTTGCAACCACGCGCGTTATGTGGCCGGGTTCTTCTGTGCGGCGAGGGCACTGACGCGAGCCAAGCGGTCCTGCCACCAGGCGGCGCGATCGGCATCGGGCTGCCGATGGCTTTCGAGCAATTCCGGTTCCGGCTCGGGTGGGGTGCGCAGAACCGGGAGGTAACCGTCGACCGCACGCAGGGATCCGCGCGTCACGTCCCCGGTGAGCAGGCTCAGCGTGCCCAGCCCGCAGGCGAAGTCGAGTTCGGGCAGCGCCCCGGCCAGCGCCAGCTGGGCGGCGAGGCCGACGCTGGTCTCCAAGGCGGAGGAGACCACGCAGGGCAGCCCGGCTGCCTCGGCCACCTGCAAGGCGCGGCGGACTCCGCCGAGCGGCGTGCATTTGAGGACGGCGATGTCGGCGGCCCCGGCGACCGCGACCCGCATCGGGTCCTCGGCGCGGCGGATGGATTCGTCGGCGGCGATGCGCACGTCCACGCGGCGGCGCACCGCGGCGAGCTCCTCGATGGTGCGGCACGGCTGTTCCACGTACTCCAGCCCGCCCGCGGCCTTGTCGATCAGTTCGATGTGGCGCACCGCGGTGTCGATATCCCAGACCGCGTTGGCGTCGACTCGGATCGCGCCGTTGGGGCCGAGCGCGTCGCGGACCGCCTCCACCCTGGCCAGATCCTCGGCGAGCGATTCCGGGTGGTCGGCGACTTTCACCTTGGCGGTGCGGCAGCCGGATCGGGCCACGATCGCGTGCGCCTGCCGCGGGTCGACGGCGGGCACGGTGCAATTGATCGGAATGCGATCCCGCACCGGTTCGGGCCAGCCGGTGGTTACCTGCTCCACGGCGGTGGCCAGCCAGCCGGCGGCCTCCCGGTCGTCGTATTCGGGAAACGGACAGAATTCGCCCCAGCCGAGCGGCCCGTGGATCAGCATGCCCTCGCGCACCGTGATGCCACGGAAGCGGGTGCGCATCGGAATGGCGTAGACGATGTTCTGCGCTGCGGAGTCGCTCATCGCCGACCAGCTTATGCGGCTGCGGCGGCCGATCGCGGGATTGCGCATGCGGACTCGAGTAGTTTCCCCGAGTCGGCCCGGCGCGCGAGACGGGATCGTTGGCGTCATGATCCACACCGGTACTCCGCAGCCTTGGCCGTACGGCACGCCGCCCGTAGGGCAGCGGCCGGTGCGGACCTGGGACGTCGTACTCGCAGTCGTGCTGTACTCCGTCGCCGTAGTTCTGGGTGCGGCCGCCGCCTATTTCACCGTCTTCTTCGCCTTCGCCTCAGATCCGTGCGGTCAGGACAACTGCCGCACCGAATACCTCGGCTGGGCGTTCGCGGTGTCGTGGGGCGGGACGGCGACCGCGATCGTCGGGGTTACCGCGATCCTTGTTCTCGCCGCGATCAAGCGTTGGTACATGTGGTACTGGCCGGTGCTGGCGATGGCGCTCATCGTCCTGTCGTTCGCCGGCGGCGTCGCGCTGGCTTCCCAGGTCTACACAGGCGCTTGAGATGCCCTGCGGCCGTTGACCGGTCATGCTGAAGCAATGGCGTGGCACATCCGGCGACGAACGGCCGATGCCTTGCGCGTGGCGCTGGGGTCGGTGATCGTCCTCGGATTCGGCTGGGTGATGGCCGCTTTCGTCCCGCTCTACGAAGTGCTCCTGCGCGACGGACACGAGGGCCGAGGCGTCGGGTACCTGCCGTGGGCACAGGTCATCGCCTGGGCGGGCATCGTGGCGTCGGTGCTCGCAGCGGTCGTCTCGGCCCTGGAGAAGGTGCGCGACCGGAGGCCGATCGCTTGGACTCCGCTGATCGCGGTGCCGCTGATCCTCGAATCCTGGCTGGTCGGCTTCTTGATCGCGGTCGTGCTGGTCTCCTATTGATCTGCCGCTGCTCCGAGTTCGATCTGCCCAGGTGTGGGCAGTTTTCGAGCGGAGGGTGCCGGTCGATCTTCTTCATACTGACCGGGTGGGTCTGGAAATAGAACTTTGTGTGGTGGGACTCGGTCCGACGGGTCGCGCGCTGGCGCATCGGGCGATGCGCGCAGGGCTCTATGTCACGGCGATCGATCCGCGGCCGGAGCGCTTGTGGTCGCCTACCTATGCCTGCTGGGTCGACGAACTGCCGCAGTGGCTGCCGTCGAGCGTGATCGCCGCCCGTCTCGAAGCCATGACGGCGTGGGCCGGCACCGAGCACCGCATCGAACGGCCCTACTGCGTGCTCTCGAACCAGGGACTGCGGGATGCGTTGCCGCTCGACGACGCTACGGTGCTGGCCGGCCGGGCGACTCGAGTGGACGCGCACGAGGTGGAACTCGCGGACGGCAGGATCGTTCGCGCGGCGGTGGTCGTCGACGCCCGCGGGCTTCATCGGGTCGAACAGCGCCGTGCGGTGAGCGCGCACGGAATTTTCGTGTCCGCCGAAACCGCGGCGCCGATGCTCGCCGAGGGCGAGGGATTGCTCCTGGATTGGCGCCGCGACAATGGTGCGGGCCCGGACGAGCCGCCGTCGTTCCTGTACGCGGTGCCGGTGGGCGATGGCACAGTGGTTTTCGAGGAGACCAGTCTCGGCCTTCGTGGCGGTATGCCCCAGCATGAGCTGCGCAAGCGTTTGCGGAATCGGCTCGCCGCGCATGGCGTCCAGGTGACCGGTGCGGAGCCGTGCGAAGCCCCGCACTACCCGCTGGATCAGCCGCCACCGAAGAAGGGGTCGGGCGCGGTGATTCCCTTCGGCTCGCGCGGCGGCATGATGCACCCGACTACCAGTTACAGCGTGGCCGACTCGCTGGCCCTGGTGGACACCGCGGTCAGTGCGGTGTGCGATGAACGCGATCCGGTTGCCGAATTGTGGCCATGGCAGGCTCGGCTGGTCTACTGGATGCGGATGCGCGGGCTGTGGGGTCTGGGCCGGCTCACCACCGACCAGTCGATCGCGATGTTCGAGTCCTTCTTGCAAGCCTCGCCGCGCGGACAGCGGGCGTTGCTGTCCGCGCACGACGACTACGCCGCGCTGGGAGCCGTGCTGTTCGACACGGTCGCACGCGTGCGTCCGTTCCGGTGGCGCTACGACCTGGTCGGCTGGACCAACCGGAACCGCTGGGCGGGATACGCCTTCGAACGGCAGGCACACCGGAGGAGTGGTCGTCCTCGCGGCGGGCCGGCCGAACTCCTCGACGTATCCACTGTGCCCGGGCGGAATCCGTAGACGGCGTTCGAGCATCAGCGTGTGCCCGATCATTTCTTCTGCGCCACCGGCAGATCCGCCTATGGACTCGGTTGGGAAAGAAGCGGATCAGCCCAGCCGCTCCACGATGGTGGCGTTCGCCAGACCACCTGCCTCGCACATGGTTTGCAGGCCGTAGCGGGCGCCGCGGTCCTGCATGGCGTGGACCAGCGTGGTCATCAGGCGTGCGCCGGACGCGCCGAGCGGGTGCCCGATCGCGATCGCGCCGCCGTTGACGTTGACCTTCGCCAGGTCCGCACCGGTGTCGTGCGCCCAGGCCAGGACCACCGGCGAGAACGCTTCGTTGATCTCGATCAGGTCGATGTCCGACAGCTGCAAACCGGCCCGCTGCAAGACCTTTCTGGTCGCCGGGATCACCGCGGTGAGCATCAGCAGCGGGTCGTCGCCGGCCACCGCGAAGCTGTGCAGCCGGGCGAGCGGCTTCAGCCCGAGTTCCTTCGCGCGCTCGCCGGTCATGATGAGCACCGCCGCGCTGCCGTCGCTGACCTGGCTCGCGCTCGCGGCCGTGATCGCCCAGCCGATCTGCGGGAAGCGGGCGGCCATGGCCGGGTCGTAGTAGGCGGGACGGAGTGCGCCCAGCGTCTCCAGCGTGCTACCGACCCGGATGCCCTCATCGGTGGCGAGTCCGTTGATCGGCGCTAGTTCCCGCGCGAACAGGCCGTTCTTGGTGGCGAGCGCGGCCTTCTCGTGGCTGGCGAGCGCGAACTCGTCCAGCTGGGTGCGGGTGAGTTCCCATTTCGCCGCGATCAGCTCCGCGCTGATGCCCTGCGACACCAGGCCTTCCGGGTAGCGCTCGGCGAAGCCGACGCCGGAGATGTCGTCCGATCCGACCAGATTGGCGCCCATGGGAATCCGGCCCATCGACTCCACGCCTGCGGCGACCACGATGTCGTAGGCGCCCGCGATCACGCCTTGCGCGGCGAAGTGGATCGCCTGCTGGCTGCTGCCGCACTGCCGGTCGACGGTGGTGGCCGGGACCGATTCGGGATATCCGGCGGCCAATGCGGCCCGCCGTGTCATATTCGCCCCCTGCTCGCCGAACTGCGTGACGACGCCGCCGATCACGTCATCGATGAGGGCGGGATCGATGCCGCTGCGGTTCACCACCTCGCGCAGGCTGTGGGCCAGCAGATCAACCGCATTGACGTCGTGCAGTGCTCCGTTCGGCTTGCCTTTGCCGATCGGCGTGCGTACCGCTTCGACGATCACCGCGTCTCTCATGGTGCTTCCTTCCGGACCGAGAGCCGGGCCGCCATGCCTGGCTCTATCAACACATAGTCAGATTACACCTGGCAATAGTTGACACAAGTCAGCTCCGGTATGATGTTCGTCATGGCAGCAGTGATGGAAGGACCGTTGGCCGATCTCAGCGCGTGGAAGGCCGAGGAATGCTCGATCGCCAAGGCGATGGACATCGTCGGTACGCGTTCGGCGGTGCTCATCCTGCGCGAGGCGTACTACGGGACCCGGCGGTTCGACGGGTTCGCCAGCCGCGTCGGCATCACCGACGCGGCGGCCGCGGCCCAGTTGCGCAAGCTCACCGAGGCGGGCTTGCTGGCGAAACGGCCCTACCGAGAGGAAGGCAAGCGCACCAGGCACGAATACGTGCTCACCCGGATGGGACGAGATCTACTGCCCGCCGTGCTGGCGCTCATGCAGTGGGGCGACGCCTACTTGCAGCCGGGGCCTGCCCCACTGCTCTTGGTCGAGGAGTCGACCGGCGCCCCGGTGCGGGTGCAGGTGCGCAGCGAGTCCGGCCGCGAGATCGAACTCGAGGAACTGGGCGTACGGCTCAACGAGGAGTACGCCCAGCAGCGGCGCGAGCGCCGTCGAGTGGACGCGACAGACTGATGCCCGCTCGCGGCGCTGTGCCGAGCGGGCCGTCAACCTGCGATGCCGCGACCACACCTGAGCTGCCGAGCCGCCGGCGGTGACCGCCTCGCGCTGGATCGAGCCGAGAGCCGAAGCCGTGCGGCCCACCCGGCAGCGTGCTCAGTTGAGCCTGCGTCCTTCGGTGTCGAAGAAGTAGACGTGCTCCGGCGCGGTGGCCAGCCGCAGCCGGGCGCCCTTCGCAGGCGGATTGCGCCAATCCGCGCGCGAGACGATGGTTTCCCCGGCGCCGTCGGTCCCGCCTTCGGCGACGGTGCGGCCGTAGATGTAGGCGTCGGAACCGAGTTCCTCCACCACGTCGACTTCCATCTCGATGCCGGAGCCGTTACCCAGTTCGAAATGCTCCGGGCGGATACCGACCGTCACGGTGTTCCCCGCCTCGTCCGCGACCGTGCGCGGCAGCGCGATCGCGTGCCCGCCCAGCTCCACCCGGCTATCGGTGACCGGAAGCGTGAACAGGTTCATGGCAGGCGAACCCATGAACCCCGCGACGAACACGTTGGCCGGATCGCGGTAGAGGTCGCGCGGAGTGGCGCACTGCTGCAACAGGCCGTCCTTCAGCACCGCGACCCGATCGCCCATGGTCATCGCCTCGACCTGGTCGTGGGTGACGTACACCGTGGTGGTGCCGAGCCTGCGCTGCAACTGCGCGATCTGGGTGCGGGTCTGCACGCGCAGCTTGGCGTCCAGGTTGGACAGCGGCTCGTCCATCAGGAACACCTGCGGCTGCCGCACGATCGCGCGGCCCATCGCCACCCGCTGACGCTGGCCGCCGGACAGCGCCTTCGGCTTGCGATCCAGGAAGGGCTCCAGGTCCAGCAGCTTGGCCGCCTCCAGGACCCGCTTCTCCTTCTCCGCCTTGGCCACCTTGGCCAGCTTCAGCGCGAAGCCCATGTTCTCCGCGACGGTCATGTGCGGATAGAGCGCGTAGTTCTGGAACACCATGGCGATATCGCGTTCCTTCGGCTCGGCGTGCGTGACGTCGTTCTCGCCGATCAGGATGCGTCCGCCGTTGACCTCCTCCAGCCCGGCGAGCATGCGCAACGAGGTCGATTTCCCGCAGCCGGAGGGACCGACCAGGACGAGGAATTCGCCGTCCTCGATCTCCAGGTTCAGCCGATCCACGGCGGGTTTGGCGGATCCGGGGTAGAGCCGCGTCGCGTTGTCGAAGGTCACAGTGGCCATGACGAATTCACATCCCATCCCGGCAGGAACGTGCCGGACGATCCGAGTAAGGGTGCGGCGATCCTATCGGGCGGGCCGGCGACGAGCCACGTCAGCGGGTGCGCGCCTCGAAGAACGCGCGCGGGACGTCGACCAGCATGGTGTCGATCTGCTCCTCCGTGACATCGCGTTCGAGCACGTAGGGGAACACATCGTCGAACAGGTGGGTGTAGTGCCACTGCGGCAGGGCGGCCATGGCGGCGGGCTCGATCCAGTCGATATAGCAGCTCGCGTCCTGGGACAGCACCATCCGGTCGGTGTAGCCGCGGCGGACCATCTCGATCAGGGTGTCGGCGCGGGCTTCGAAGGTGGTGTCGAGGTTGATGCCGAAGCGGTCCATGCCGAGCACGAAGCCGGCGTCGGCGAGTTCGGCGAGGTGATCGCAGTCGGTGGTGTCGCCGCTGTGCCCGAGCACGATGCGACCCGGGTCGACGCCTTCCTCGTCGCACATCACGCGCTTCACGTCGAGCCCGGCGCGCGACTCCGGATGGGTGTGCACCGTGATCGGCACGCCGGTCTCGAGATGGGCCCTGGCGACCGCGCGCATGACCCGTTCGACGCCCGCGGTCAGCCCTTGCTTGTCGATCGCGCACTTGAGCATGCCCGCCTTGACCCCGGTGCCCGCGATGCCGTCGCGGATGTCGCCGACGAACATGTCGACCATCGGGTCGGGGACCTGCGCGCCGACGATCTCGTTCAACGCAGGGCCGCGGTAGTGGAAGAAGAACGGGACATCCCCGTAGGTGTAGATGCCGGTGGCGACCACCAGGTTCAGCGGCACCTGCTCGGCGATCCGCTGGATCCGTGGGATGTAGCGGCCCAGCCCGACCACCGTCGGATCGACGATCGTCCGCACCCCGGCGTCGTAGGCGACCCGCAACCGTCGCACGGCATCGGCGATGCGTTCGTCCTCGGAGCCCCATTCGGCCGGGTAGTTCTGCTGGACGTCCCCGGTGAGCACGAAGACGTGCTCGTGCATAAGTGTCACTCCGAGCTCGGCGGAATCGATCGGCCCGCGCACGGTTTCCAGCGTCGACACAGCGATTTCTCCTCATCTGAGCTGCGCATTCGCAGGAATCGTACGAACCGGTATGTGAGGTGGGCCATATTCGCCGGTGCTGAATCTTCGTACAACTTTCGTGCGCATCGCACAGAAGGACGCGGCTCAGGCCACCGGGCACGGTTGCAGCACCGCCGGTCCGAACCAGCGGGCGGCTTGCAACGCCAGATGCAGGTGCAGCGTGCGATCGTGATCGTCGAAGTCGTGGCGGGTCAGGTCGAGTGCCTGCCGCACCCGGTACTGGACGGTGTTGCGGTGCACGGCCAACTCCTGCGCGGCCGCGGCGTAGCTGCGGTTGTTGGCCAGGAAGACGCGCAGGGTTTCGCGCAGCCAGAGATTGCGCTGGTTGCCGGTCGCGAGTTCACCCAGGCAGTCGGCCACGTACTGGCGCAGTTCCTCGATGTCGCCGCCCAGCAGCGCGACGGCCGCCACCTGGTCGTGCGACACCGCGCGGGGCGCGTCGGGACCGGCCAGCAGCACGAGTTCGCGCACCCGATCGGCTTGCCGCAGGCTGCGGCGGAATCCCGCGACGCCGGAACCGCGCCCGCCCACCGCCACACGCACCGGCAACGCCAGTGCCGACAGGGCACGCTCGATGGCCTCGGCATCGATGGTCGTGTCCCGAGCGATCGAGAACCACAGCCGCACTTCGCGTTCGTCGGTCGGCACCAGCAGCGCCCGGCGGGGGTGGCCGAGCAGCGGAACCAGCGCCGCGCGCACGGCGTCCAGGACATCCACCGCGGCCCGTGCGGACAGCTGCGGCTCGGTCCAGGCGTTCACCGCGACATGCCGGCCGGACAAGGGATAGCCGAGCACTTGCTCGGCCTGGCCGATGTCGTCGGCCGAGCCGTCGAGCACCCGCGCCACCCATTCCTGACGCAGGCCGCCGCGACTGCCCACCCACCGGTCGCGCTCCTGCTCGTAGGCGATGCCGACGTGCTCGCACACCCGGTCGATGTACACCGCGGAGCGATGGACGATCCGGATGATCGCCGCCGCGCTGTCGGAGCCACCCAGTTCCGCCGCGTAGCGCATTGCGATGTCGAGGAACCCGGCATGCCCCACCCGGTACGCCCGCATCAGCGCCGACAGCGGGACGTCGCGCTGCGCGAGCGTGCGCGCGTACACCAGCGCCCGCGCCGGGGCGTGCACGTCGTGCTCGGCGGCGTCGTTCTGCACGAAGTCGAGGACGGACATCAGATTGTCGGTGGTGCCCGCCTCGAACAGGCCCCGCAGCCGGGTATCCAGGTCGAGCGCCGCGACTTGCGCGCGCATCACCGCCGACAGCTCGGCGATCAGCTGATCGCGACCGCGCAGCATCGTCGAGACGACCGCGCGAACCACTTCGTTCTCGCCGTCGGCCACTGGCGACACCTCCCTTCGCCGGGCTCGGCATCGGGTCTCAACCTAGCCCCCGCCGGACGCGCCGGAAGCATCGTGCGGCGACCTGCGGGAACCCCACCGCGCCGGTAGCCTCGGGGCGGGGGCGGGCCGAGCGACGAGGAGTAATGCCATGAGTCGTCCAGTTCGTATCGGAGTTCAGCTACAACCGCAGCACGCGCCGGAGTACCGGCTCATCCGTGACGCGGTGTTGCGGTGCGAGGACGCGGGCGTCGACATCGTGTTCAATTGGGACCACTTCTACCCGCTCACCGGCGATCCCGACGGCGCGCACTTCGAGTGCTGGACGATGCTGGGCGCGTTCGCCGAGCAGACCGAACGGGTGGAGATCGGCGCGCTGGTCACCGGCGGCGGCTACCGCAATCCGGATCTGCTGGCCGATATGGCGCGCACCGTCGACCACATCAGCGGCGGGCGGCTCATCCTCGGCATCGGCGCGGGCTGGTTCGAGAAGGACTACGACGAGTACGGCTACGAATTCGGCACCCCGGGCAGCAGGCTCGAGTTGCTGAAGGAGACGCTCGCCCGGATCAGCGCCCGGCTGCCGAAGCTCAATCCGCGCCCGACTCGCGACCTGCCGATCCTGATCGGCGGCGGTGGCGAGAAGAAGACCTTGCGGCTGGTCGCGCAGTACGCCGACATGTGGCACACCTTCGCCGACCTGGACGTGCTCGCGCACAAGAACAAGGTGCTCGCCGAGCACTGCGCCGCCGTCGGCACCGACCAGGCGCGCATCGAGCGCTCGGTGCAGTGGCCGGGACTGGAGAAGGCGCCCGCTTTCGTCGAGGCGGGAGTCACCACCTTCACCATCGGGGCCAGCGGACCGGATTACGACCTGAGCGAGGTCGCGAAGGCCGTGCGGTGGCGTGACGAGGTCAACCCGGAACCGGTGAGCGGGCTGGCCTGATCCGGATTGCCCGGCGACTGTTGCGCGAGGGCGGTGTGGAGTTCGAATCACCGTGATCGCAACTCTGGACCGCCGCAGCGGCATGGATTCCGGCAATTCCGGCCCTGGGGTAGCCGTGGGTTAGCAGAATTCCGCCGCTAGGGTTGTCCGTCATGGCTGTTCTGCCCGCTGTTCGGTCTCGTGCGTTGATCGCCGTGATATTGCTTGCCGTCGGTCTCAGCGCGACGGCGTGCGGTTCCGGCTCCGACGACGCGAGCACCGAGCGCAACCTCTGCGCACCGCCCGGCCCGGCCGCCGCCTCCGCCGCGCCGACCAACCTGGCCTCGTCGGCCGCCGCGGGCAGCGACCGCTACACCACCGCGACCACCGCGCCGCTGACCTCGATCGACGTCTCGAAGCTCGGCTTGATCACGCCCGGCAAGCTCAGCGTCGGCACGCTCTCGGACGCGCCGCCGAGCATCTGCGTCGACCGGCAGGGCACGTTCACCGGCTTCGACAACGAGCTGCTGAAGGCGATCGGCGCGAAGCTCGGCCTCCAGGTGGAGTTCTCCGGCACCGAGTTCGCCGGGCTGCTCGCCCAGGTGTCCGGCGGTCGCTTCGACGTGGGCTCGTCCAACATCACCACCACCGACGCGCGCCGCCAGCTGGTCGGCTTCACCAACGGCTACGACTTCGGCTACTTCTCCCTGGTGGTGCCGAGCGGCAGCGGCATCAAGGGGTTCGCCGACCTGAACCGGAGCACACGGATCGCGGTGGTGCAGGGCACCGTGCAGGACGAGTTCGTCGTGAACCAGCTGCATCTGGACCCGGTGAAGTTCCCCGACTACAACACCGCCTACGCCAACTTGAAGTCCGGCCAGGTGGACGCCTGGGTGGCCCCGTCCGCCCAAGCGGAAGGCGCGATCAAGCCGGGCGACGGAACATCGGTGTCGCAGAACACCTTCAGCCTGGACAACTTCGTCGGCTACGCGGTCGCCAAGAACAACCAGCCGCTGATCGACGCGCTCAACAGCGGCCTGGACGCGGTGATCGCGGACGGCACCTACGCCAAGCTCTACACCGACTGGGTGCCACGGGAGCTGCCGCCGGGCTGGAAGCCGGGCTCGCGGGCCGCGCCCGCGCCGCAGCTGCCGGACTTCGCGGCGCTCGCGGCGGGCAAGAAAAAGGACGAGACGGAGCAGAACGCGCCGAAATCCACGGTGCAGCAGTTGCGGGAGACGTTCTTCGACTGGTCGCTGTACCGCAAGGCATTTCCCGATCTGTTGAAGACCGGCCTGCCCAATACCTTGATCCTCGCGGTGGTCTCGGGTGCGCTCGGCACCGTGATCGGCATGCTGCTCGCGGTCGCCGGTATTTCGCGGACTCGCTGGTTGCGCTGGCCCGCGCGGGTTTACACCGACATCTTCCGCGGTTTGCCCGCCGTGGTGATCATCCTGCTGATCGGTCTCGGCGTCGGGCCGGTGGTGCGCAACCTCACCGGCAACAACCCGTACTGGCTCGGTGCGGTCGCGCTGGCGTTGCTCGCCTCGGCCTACATCGGCGAGATCTTCCGCTCCGGCATCCAATCGGTCGAGGCCGGGCAGTTGGAGGCGGCGCGCGCCATCGGTTTCGGTTACCGCCAGGCGATGACGCTGGTGGTGATCCCGCAGGGCGTGCGCCGGGTGCTCCCGGCTCTGATGAACCAGTTCATCGCCCTCATCAAGGATTCCTCGCTGATCTACTTCCTCGGCCTGCTCGCCACCCAGCGCGAGCTGTTCGCCGTCGGCCGCGATCTCAACGCGCAGACCGGCAATCTCTCGCCGCTGGTCGCCGCCGGTCTGGCCTATCTGCTGCTCACCATCCCGCTCACCCACCTGGTGAACTACATCGACCGCCGGATGCGGACCGGCCGACCCGACCGGCCGATCGACCAGGTGGAGGCGGCCACGATCACGGAAGGGCGCGGATAGATGAGTGCCTCCCTCACCGGTACCGGACTGCATCTGACGCTCGGACACAACCACGTGCTGCGCGGGATCGACATCCACGTCGACGCGGGCAAGACCGTCACCGTCATCGGGCCGTCCGGGTCGGGCAAGTCGACCCTGCTGCGGGTGCTGAACCGGTTGTACGAGCCCGATCAGGGCGACGTGCTGTTGGACGGCAAGTCCGTGCTCACCGAGAATCCGGACCGGCTGCGGCAGCGTATCGGCATGGTGTTCCAGCATTTCAATCTGTTCCCGCACAAGACTGTCGCGGAGAACGTCGCGCTGGGCCCGCGCAAGCTGCGCGGCCTGTCCAAGGACCGAGCACGGGCGCTGGCCGTCGAGCAATTGGAGATCGTCGGTCTGGCCGACAAGGCCGATTCCCGTCCCGGGAACCTGTCCGGCGGGCAGCAGCAGCGCGTGGCCATCGCACGGGCGCTGGCGATGCAGCCGGAACTCATGTTCTTCGACGAGGCCACCTCGGCGCTGGATCCCGAGCTGGTGAAGGGCGTGCTCGGTTTGATGACCGACCTCGCCTCCGGCGGCATGTCGATGGTCGTGGTCACCCACGAGATGGGCTTCGCCCGCACGGTGTCCGACAGCGTGGTGTTCATGGATCAGGGGCAGGTCGTGGAGACCGGCACGCCCGACGCTTTGTTCGACGACGCGCGGACTCCGCGTTTGCAGAGGTTCCTCGCCCAGGTGCTCTGAGTCGGTAGCACATTCGGGGCAACTTTCATTGATGCGCATCTGCTAATGTATTTGTCATCACGATTCCAGCTATCCGCGCGAGGAAAGAGGGAAATTCGATGACCACAGCACACGCCCAGCACACCGGCCACGACCATGTGCACGGCCCGGACTGCGGGCACACGGCGTTCCAGCACGGCGATCACATCGACTACGCCCACGATGGTCATCTGCATCGCGAACACGCGGGTCACTACGACGAATGCGAGCGGTCCGAGCACTGCGAATGCCGCGATCACCCGCACCGGCACGGTCCGAACTGCGGCCACGAGGCCGTCCAGCACGGCGACCACGTCGACTACCTGCACGACGGCCATCGTCACGCCGCCCACGACGGTCACTTCGACGAGCACTGATTCGCGTCGGTCTCCGGTTCTAGAGTCGGGCGGGTGATCGAAGAACTCGAGATTCGTACCGGGGCGGGAACCTTCGACGTACTGGCCGCCGGCGCTCCCGGCGGACGGGAAGTGCTGTTGCTGCACGAGTTCCCCCAATGCGCACGGGAGTGGGAGTTCCAGCTCCGCGTGCTCGGCGGCGGCGGGTGCCGCGTCGTCGCGCCCGACCAGCGCGGGTACTCGCCGGGAGTGCGGCCGGAGCGAGCCGCCGACTATCGGCTCGAGGAACTGGTCGGCGACGTGGTCGCGATAGCCGACGCGCTGGGGTGGGAGCGCTTCGACCTGATCGGCCACGGCTGCGGCGCGCGGGTCGGATGGGCAGTGGCGGCGGGGCTGCCGGAGCGCGTCCGCACGTTCAGCGCGGTGTCGCATCCGCATCCTTCCGCGCTCCAGCAGGCGATAGCCGAGGACGAGGATCAAGCGTTGCGGTCCCACCATGTGATCGCCCTTCGGCAGCCGCGCACCGCGGAGCGGGCTCTGCTCGCCGACGACGCCGCCGCGCTGCGCCGGATCTTCGAGTGGAAGATCCCGGAGGAACGCGTCGAGGATTACGTGGGCCGGTTGTCGCGGCCCGGCGCGCTCACCGCCGCGTTGAACTGGTATCGCGCCATGGACCTCGCCGGTCCGACCGGCCCGGTGTGCGTTCCCACCTTGTACGTATGGGGCACCGAGGACGCGACCTTCGGCTCCACCGCGGCGCTGGCGACCGGAAAGTACGTCTCCGGCCCGTACCGATTCGAGATGCTCGAGGACGTCTCGCACTGGGTTCCGGAAGAGGCGCCCGAGGCGCTGACCCGCCTGCTGATCCAGCACCTGCTCGCCCATCGCGGGTGAATGCCTCGGCGGCGCTGTTCATCCCGCCGTTCCCCGCACACGGTGTGCGGACGGAGGGAAAGCTGAGTCTCGTCCACCGACAAGCAAGGGAGGTGAACCGTGGACGTCAAGGAAGTCAATCGGCGAACCATCGCCCAGTTCCGAGCGGGCGGCGAGATCGAGGGCATGCAACGCGACCGTCTGATCTTGCTGACCACGATCGGCCGCAGAACCGGCGCCCCGTACACCACCCCGCTGATGTTCCACCACGACGGCGACCGCCTGCTCGTCGTCGCTTCCAACATCGGTGCGCCGAAACATCCCGACTGGTACGTGAACCTGCGGGAGAACCCGCGCGTCACCGTCGAAGTGGGCGAGGAGAGCTATCCGGCGCTGGCCGCCCCGTTGACCGGCGACGACCGTGCCCGCACCTGGGCGATGCTGAAGAACGCCTATCCGTTCTTCGCCGAACACGAGATGCAGACGTCCCGGGTCATCCCGGTGGTCGCCCTCACGCGGGCGTGACGAGCACCGGACTAGCGGCGGGCGCGCGTGTCGGCCGCGTCGACTCGCCGGTCGGCGACCAGGTCGAGCAGGGCGGTCAGATTGTCGGGGTCGGTGGGGTCAACGGCCCCTTCCGGTAGAGCCAGCTCCGTGAGCCGTTGGCCCCGGTGGAAGGCGGCGGGGCGCAGCGGCGGCGCGTCGTCGGGTTGCCCGAGGATGGTGGCGAGGTTTCCGTCGTTGTCGTAGACGGCGTAGTAGCGCATTGGTGGGCTCCTCAGAGGCCGGTCGAGGCGGTCATCCAACTGGTGTTGCTGGTTCTCCTGGTCGCGAATCGTGATGGGTGACGGCGTTCGAGCTTATCCACACGTTCGAAGCTGAGTGTCGGTTTGCGCACTAGTTGCGTTACCCATTCTCGCGCGTTTCCCGCGGCATCGCTGCACGTAGACCGGTATATGGAGACCGCGCGGGATGGTTTGCCCGAGTTAGGCGCACACGGTGGCGAAGGCCGCCCAGAGCACCGGGGAATGCTCGATCCGGCCGATGTCGCGCCATGCGCTGAGACGGTCGCGCTGCCATTCGGCGATGGCGGTCACGGGGTCGGGTCGCTCGTGCGCCTCGTCGATGGCGCAGATCGTCTCCTGGAGCGGGTGGACCTGCGCCGGTGCGCCCGCGACGCGCTGAAAGGCGAAATCCGTGGGCAGCGGCCACCGGCTGGCGGTGACCAGTTCCGCGCCGCCGGTGATCATCGCGGCGGTCAAGCCGAGCGCTTCGCTGAACCGCAGGTCGCCGCCGCTCTCACAGGCGATCAGCGCGACCCGGCTCGGGATCGGCCACAGTCGTTGTCCGGCAACAGGTTCCGATTCGATGGTATGCGTTCCGAGCAGGAGGTCTTTGGCCGAGAGCGGCCGGTGGGTGCGGGACGGTTCCGCGAAGCCGACGGCATCGGCGGTGCAGGCGAGATGCAGTTCGGCGTCCTCACTGCGGCCCGATCCGGGCGCGGCGGCGGTGACGTGTCCGACGTAGAGCAAGCGGCTCGCGCCCGCGCGCAGGACGGAGCCGAGCCAGTCGCGATCGATATCCGTGCGCCGGAAGGTCTCGACCGGGTTCGCTACCGCGGGGCGCAAGCGGTCGTTCGCGGTGTACATCGCCATTCGTTGTGCGAGCGGGGCTTCAGCGGTCATCCGGCCCAGCACCGAGCCGAGCGTCGAATCGGCGCGGAAGCCGGGAACGCGCGGATCCAGCACCGCGACGACCGGCCGCGCGGCGGTCTCGGTCCAGGTGCGGGCGACCCGTCCGGGCGCTTGCGCGACGCCGGCAGGCGCGAGCAGGCTGACGTCGGCGATGTCGATCAGCCGGACGTCGCGATCCGGCGCGACGAGTTCCCACGGCACCTGGGCGACACGCGGTGACGGTTGCAGCCGGATGTGCGGGCGCACGCCGCGCTGCCACAGCTCGTAGAGCTGTGCGGCCAGGCCATAAGGCAAAAGTGCTCGCGAAAGCGCCTGTGCGACGGCATATTCCCGTTCGTAGTCGGCGAACGCGCCGGTGGTGAGCGCCTGCTCGAGACCGCCGGGCTCGGCGGGACGCGGCAGCGCGTCGGCGAGCAGTCCGACCGCCCGCATCGCCGCGTCCTCCGGGAGCACTCCCGCGCCGCGAGGCGCGCTGTCGTCGACCCATCGCCACGACACGTAGATGTCTCCCGCGTCCGCCATGCGGACCAGCACCGTCGGTCGCGTCATACCGTCAGCACCCGATCGTCGCGGATCACCCGGCCGTAGCGCTGTTCGGCGGCGGCGATGAACGGCGCGAGCGCGATTCGGCCTTCCGCGGCAAGTGCCAGGCGCGGTGGCGGAGCGACCGGCAGACCCGCTCCGGCCGCGACCTCTGCCAAGGCGGCGCCCAGTTGCAGGGCGGCGTTGCCGGGATGATCGGTGAAGTCCTCCGGCGGGTCGAGCAGATCTAGCGGAAGCCGTGTGGGAGTCGCCCGTTCGGTGCGATCGAGCGCCAAAACTGTCCCAGCGCACTGTGTTTCGACCAAGTCGGCGACGAGGACACCGTTGCCGGAAAGGTAGGCGAAGCGGAACGCAAGCCGCATCGCGGGGTCGGCGATCTGCCGGTTCCACTGCTCGCGCTGAGTGCCGTTCGGCAAGGTGTGGCGCACGGCGTCGATGGCCAAGGCGGCGGGAACGGCGATCCCCACAGCGCGCCCGAGCAACTCCGCGGGCGGCGACTCGGACGCGTCGATCGCGCCTTCCAGCAGCGTCGCGTGCCAGAAATCGAGCTGGGCGCAGTGCAGGCCTAGGCCACGCTCGGCATAGACCGCGAACGCGGCGGCGAGCAATTCCTCGCACTCTGCGACCCGCCCGGACTTGAACGCCACGGTGGCGGAACGAATGCGCAGGTCGGCGGCATCCAGTACGGCGCTAGACGTGACGAAATACGAGAGGCTCCGCCCGTAGAGATCCTGGGCGTCCGCCAGATCGCCGCGGCCCTCGGCGAGAAATCCCATGGTCTTGAGTCCGACCCCGGCCCGATACCCCAGCCCGGCCTGCTCGAAATAGGCCTGACTGGATCGCAGCGGCGCCTCGGCCTCGTCGTACCGCTCGAGGCGGACGAGCATGGTGGCGAGATTCTGTTCGGTCTCGGCGACCGCGTTGCGGTCGCCCGCGGACTCGAACGCGGCGAGCGCTTGCCGCGTGAAATCGACGGCCAGGTCGCGGCGTCCGGTCTCGAAGTAGGTGGCGGCGAGATTCATCAGCGGGTGACCCGCCAGTTGCGGCGCGAAACGCTGTGCCGCGTCGAGTGATTCGGTGGCGATCTCGGCGGCGTAGGCCCAGTTCTGCCGGTGCAGTGCGACGGCGGTCAGGGAGAGCAGGCAGGCCACGCGCAGCACGCCGAGATCGGTGTCGGTGTTGTCGGCGAGCAAGGCGCGTGCTTGCTCCAGCGCCGCTTGCGCCGCGTCGAGATCGCCCAGATGCTGGAGCGCTTGCGACATGTTGACCAGGGCATTCGGGCGCAATCGCGGTGCGTGTTCGGGCATCTCGGCCAACGCCGAGCGGTAGAGGGCGAGCGAGGCGGCGTGGTCGCCGAGTTCGTCGGCCATGCTCGCGGCGTTGATGATCGCGCCGAGCCGGATATCGCCGGTTGTTCGTTCAGCGGCGTCCTCGAACAGGCGTTTCGCCTCGGCGGGGTCGCCGCGGGTGTATGCGGCGGCGCCAGCGGCGAGCAGTTCCCGGCCGTCGTCCGGAGTCGCCTCGGCCATATCAGAAGTCCGAATCCGATGCGGCAGCCGCGATTTCCGCCAGCAGGAGCGAGTCGGCGGGGTTGCCGGATGCTTCGTCCGCGCGGTGCAGCCGCGTCGTGACCAGGTCGCGAATCCGAGCTCGGCGCGTCGCCGCGTCCGGCTCCTGTTCGTCCACGCCGACGCCCGGGACGTAGATGTGCACGGTCACGCCCGCTTCCGCTCCGGCCGGGGCCGTGCTCTCGGCCCGCCAGAGCTCGCCGTCGCGGATCAGCGGCACGTCGGCGGCGTCTGACTGAGTGCGAATTACGGCCCTAGGGTGCAGGTGCGGCGGTATGTCCGTTGGCGAAAGTGGGGCGGCGACCGCGCTCACCCGCACTATCGTGGTCCCCGCCGCGCGCACCACTTCCCAGGACACGGCGCGCTCCGAGGCGTCGAGCAGGCCCGGCGGGCAGCGATGCCAGTCCCAGCCCGCGCTGCCCCTGGCCAGGACGAGAGCGCCGGGCGCGACGATGGTGGCCGGTCCGGCGGCGAGCGCGTAATCCTCCGCGCGGCCGAGTGCCCGTGCGGCCGTGCGGTCTTCGGGAGTCGCGTCGGCGCCGTCGACGATCAGATCGCATTCCTCGCTCAGCGTGGCTATCTCGTCTTCCAGCAGGTCTTCGTCCAGCGGGGCGATGCCGTCCAGAGTCGACGCGGGCCACCAGCGTGCCGCCCAGCGGGCGTAGCCGAGCCGCCAGGCATGCGCGGCGAGGTCGGGCAGTGCGGGCTCGGCCGTGTATTCCCCTTCACTGCCGCTCGTTTCGTCGAGAGCGATGGCCACCTCTGGGCCGTACACCGCCCAGATCCACTCCTGTGCGAGGTCGAGGTCGTCGAGCACCGCCGCCGGGGTCGTCTGCCCGCTGAGCAGGCTCCACGTCAGATGCCCGCCCGCCACCTCGAGCACGAGCACGTCCACCCCGGCCGCGCCGTCCACGACGGTCGGAGCGTCGTCCGGCGCGATGATCCACAGGCCGTCGCGGCGGCGGATGCGTACGGTCGTCATCAGCTCGCCTTCGTTTCCGCCGCGTCCGGCTCACCCACGCTCGCCCGCACGCTCAGCGCCCGCTTGACCCGCGTGCGATGGTCCAGGATCACCGAACGCGCCACACCGTCGAGCAGATCCCACAGCTCGTCCGGATCGTAAACGGCGAACTCTCGGACATCTCTGCCGTGCAAGCGGACCCACAAGCGCCGCAGGTACGGCTGCCACGGCGTGATCAGCTCGGCGGCGATGGCGGCCAGCGGACCGGTGGGCCGCTCGGCGGACACCACCAGCCGCCGCGCCTGCAACACGTATGCTTCCCGCTGCCAGCGGCTGTTCACCACCTGATGCGCCGTGGATTGCGTTGTTTCCGTCGCTGTTTCGGCTAGACGTAGCCGCGGTCGGCCCGTCGACTGTTCACGACGGTGCTCGATGGGCGCCAAACCGGTCGCCAGCGCGGTCCCCGCCGTCGCTGTTACGCGCAGCGACTCGTCCAGCAGCGCCCACGGTGCACAACTCCGCGCGATCTCGGCGTCGACCAGCTCGGGGATCGGCGGCAGCTCCGCGCGCTCGGTGGATGCCTGGAGCACGGTGAACACCCGCTCGTACACGGTGCGATCGAACGGGAGCCCGAGGGTCGATTTCGAGGCCGAAGAACCGATCGCGGGGCGAGGCGGCACCGGATGCGTGGTCAACCCGAGTTCCTGAGCGGACGCGTCCTGCCACAGCCGGATCCCCGCGTGCGTACCCGCATGGGCGGCGATCAGCCGGTCCAGGGTCTCCTGTCCGTCGGCGTCCTCACCGAGTCGTGCAGCCGCACAGGCTTCCAGCAGCTCGTCCACCTCCGCGTCGTGGTCACCGCCCGGCGGGCCGGTGAGCGGACGCCGCCGCCAGGCCAGCTCGAGCAGACCGGCCAGCTCCCGTTCCCGCTCGCGGTCGGTGAGGTATTCCTTCAGCGCTTGCGTGGTGCGTCCGGCGGTGTACTCGTGGATCTCGCGCAGTGCGTCCTCCGCGACTCCGCGCGCCCGCGCCGGATCCGGCATACCCGAGGTGGTCGCCAGCTCGAAACAGCGCTGGAAATACAGATCCTGCGGGTGCCCCTCGGTGATCCGCAGCGTCCGCCGCACCTGCTTGAGCACCGTGAACCAGGCCGCCGTCGCACGCAGTACATCGGCCGCCGCCTGAATGCGCGCCTCCAACAACACCGCGCCATCCGCCGTCAGGATCGGCCCCGCGCACAACGGATGCTGCACGGGCCGGATCACCAACGGGTCGAGCACGAGCTTCACCGTCCGGCGCAGCGGACCCCCGTGCGGGCCGCTGAGCGGTTCGACACCCTCGAGCCTGCGCCACACCTCATCGAGCACCATGGCGCGCGGTCGTCGCATGCGTGCAGTGTATTGCCGCGACTCTCGTCCCGGCGGGTTCGCGGCAACCTCACGACGGATTCCTCGGCGTCGGTCGTACACGAACCGGCGCCGCAAGCAGTCGCGCTGCTACCTGTGCGGAGCACTTATCTCTTCAAGGGCTCCGAGGTAAGCCGTCACCACCAGGAACGGACGTTTCGTATCGGACACCGAATTGTCCACACTCTCTGTCGGTTTCAGATCTGCCAGTCGTAACATCCAGCCGCTGACGGCCGAAGAGAACCCTGAACAGGAGGAGATTCTATGAAGAAAGTGTTGACTACCGCTGTACGCGTCGCGGCGGCCGGTGTTTCGGGTTTGGCATTCGTCGCAATTGTCGGTTCCGGGACCGCCCAAGCGGCGCCGCAGGATTGCGTCGTCGAGCGAGACCTTTTCGGTGCGTCGACGACTTGCCAACCCGACGGAGGAAGCAACTACGTCTTGCACGTCGACTGCTTCGGCCTCTACGCCAGCGGGCCGTTCCCGCAGTATGGTGTCGGCTCCTATCAAGCGCTCAGCTACCCCTTCACGCCGAGCGGCCAGCGCGTCACCACGGGATGCACGGGAATGGGTCCCGGTGTGGTGGCGGTGGCGACCAACGCTTACGTCGAGATTTATCGCGGTTAGGTTCTGTCTCGAAGTGGTGTGACTTCGAACTGGGTGTGGCTTACCACACACCATTGAATCCGGGGCCTAAGGTCTGACTCGGTCCGCCCATCGGGGGCAGCTGAGTGGAGGGATTCGAAGAATGAAGTTCGAGAAGATCACCGCTGCCGTTTTCCTGGCCGTCTCGGCCGTGGGTATCACCGCGGCGACCGCCCATGCGGAACCGGCCATAACGGAGCAGCCGACTGCGGGGTACACGACTTCCGGTGTGGATCACGGAATCCCCTACGAGATCACTGTTTCGCCAGTCGACGGCGTCGTTACCACTACCGTCGAGAACGGCAGGTTCGAGATCGCACAGAACGGTGCGGTGGTGCTCGAGTCCGGCGACGGAGCGGCAGTGACCGAAGTGCCGCAACAGTACGACGTCGACGGGCATTCGATCGCGATCGCGCAGCACATCGGCGCGGACGGCCGCACCCTGACCTCGACACCGACCGCAGAAGATACCGCGCAGCTGAAGGACATCAGCTCCTACGACCGGCTCAAGGAGCAGATCAACAAGAACCTGCCCGGCGTCGTCGCCGGTGCCATCGTGGGCGGTCTCCTCGGGGCGTGCGTGATCCTGGTCTGGGGAGTCAGCATCCCCATCGGTGCGCTGATCGGTGGAACCATCGGCGGATACGCCATGGGCGGCCCGGAGTTCCTCGATGCCGTACAGGGGTTTGTCGCCAACCAGGGCAGGTGAGAGAGCGGCCGACTCGACACGGCCGGTCGCCCGCGGACCCGGCCGCACTGTACGAGCCCTCCCGCTGTGCACGACGGAAGGGCTCATAGCAACCTGCGTGCGGCAGGCTATCCGGCTGGCTCGGCCCGGTCACCGGCGATGTAGGGACCGCGGACGTAGTCGATGTTGTCGGCGTCGGGGAAATCGGCATCGTGGTACCCGGTTGTGCCGCTGCGGCGGGCCGACAAGAGCCGCCGCGATGACCAACACGGCGAACAGCCCCCGAGATGCGGGAAGATAAGGGCGTGGATCAGGAGATGTCGAGAGCCGGCGCCGAGCTGCTGGCGGCCGACATCGAGTCGGCTCTCGGCTTCGAGGTACACATCGACGAAAGGATCCCCGAGCATCGGCGCCGGATGTCTTTTGCACCGGCCTGGTGGATCGAGTTCAGCGTTCCGGCACTGAACGTCTTCGTCGGCACCAGCCCCGGCGAGTTCACGCCGAGCGGTGTGGCATGCGAGCTCGCCTGGCATATCCACGACGACGTCCTGTCCCGCAGCGGGAAGATCTGGCCCGCCGACCCTGCGGGTGGTGACCAGCCGTTGCTGCCCACCCTTGACGGATGGTGCGGACAGGACGGCTTGACACCGTTCGGGCAGGCCGAGGCAGCGAAGGATCCCGATCCGGACCTCGACGGTGTGGTCCGGTGGTGGCTGCCCCGCCATTCCGACGGGCTCATTGCCAGCCACTCCGGCGACGTGTGGTTCTGCCTGTGGGAGTACAAAGGCGACGAACAACTCATTACCTCGGGCATGCCGGTGACATGGTCCATCGGCGAAGGCGGACACGGAAAGTATCGCAAGGCAAGCGAAGTCCGGCCAGCTCAGCCGTAGTTTCTTCTTGTAGACAGATCTTCCTCGACAAGCTTTCCGGCAAGCTCGCCTCCGTCCGGAACTCGACAAGGCGCTGCTGGTGGCCAACCGGGAAGGCGATCAACCAGCGGTGCACGACGGAAGAGCGCATAGCAACCTGCGTGGGGCAGACTATCCGCCGATCACCTCGACGATGATCTCAACGGGTGTGTCGGTCTGCGTAGAGTCTGAGCATCCCTGTGCCGTCAGCGTGTGCGCGCCAGCGGATTGCGGTGTCCATCGGATCGTGGCGACGCCGTTGGCATCCGGGTAGCGCGTGATCGGCACCCCGCCCAAGTCGGTGAGGTCGTAGATGATCGCCCCGTTTCGCCGCTCGGGATCGCTGACAGCAGCTTGCCCCAGTCCCGACCCTCCACGCGGACAGCCACGAGAACCACCGCCTCCACACTCGCCGTGGCGGCAGGAGGTGTGGAAAGTCCAGGTGACGCCCGTGTTGTGCCGCTGACACCAAATCTAGTGACACTAGATTGTCAAGCAATGCTACAGTCGGTCTATGGGGATCCAGACGCGACGAGAGCGTGAGCGCGCCGAGCGGCACCGGCTGATCATCGACACCGCTCGGGAGTTGGCCGAGTCGCAGGGCTGGGACGCGGTGACTGTGCGCAGGTTGGCGGAACGGATCGAATACAGCCAGCCTGTGCTGTATTCGCATTTCGCGGGCAAGGATGAGATCGTCACGGCGGTCGCCGAGGAGGGTATCGCGGAGATGGCCGCGTGGAGCCGCGCGGCGTTGGAGTCCGCGGGCGGTGAGCCGCGCGCGGCGTTGGCGGCGGTGGCGCGGTCCTACCTCGAGTTCGCGACCGCGCGGCCCGCGCTCTACGACGCGATGTTCCTGATGAAGGTGAACCTCGCGTTCGGCGAGAATGCCTCGCAGCCGCTGCGGGACGCGTTCGCCGTCATGTTCGCCGCTTTCTCACCGTTCGCGGGCGAGCACGATCCGGAGACTTTCACCGAGGTCGGTTGGAGCGCCCTGCACGGCCTGGCGACCCTGGACCGCGGCGGACGTCTGCGACCGGCTCAGCGGGACGCCCGTGTGGCGGTGTTGATCGACCAGTGGACCCGGTAGACCTCTGCCGTAGTGAGCGCACCGATCTGGGGTCGTCATTTCTGCCCTGGCTCGGGCGTTCCCAGAACTCTTGTCTGCCAGAGACTCTTACATCCCTGATTTCGTCGCGTAGTTCCGTACGCGGTTTGTGACCGATTCGCGGTTTCGGCGAGCCGCGGTTTCCTGTTTCCGGTGCGCCGAATCCAGGTCAGGCCGGAAACGGCCATTTTTCGCCCCATCGCATCGCGCGGTACGCGGCAGAGGGGTGCGTCTGTACGGGTGGCCTCGGTGTGCGGCCGTGATGCCGCCGCTCGAGCCGCGGCGGCGTCACCGGGCAGCTGGTCGGATCGCCCGCGTCGAGGTGGGGTTGTCGGGTGCCGTCGATCGCCGAACCCGAAGCGGTCGGGCTGCCCGCAACTCGGTCGACGAGGGCCGGGACCGGCGCGGTCGGGCTGCCCGCAACCCGGTCGACGAGTGCCGGAGGGTAATGAGCCCCAGTCCCACCGGCGGATCCGGCGGACCGAAGACCTGTCAGCGTCAGGTGACGGGCTTGCCGGGCGACGGTGTCCGCTCGGTCGGAAACGCATGTGCGGCTTGCTGATCCGAGCGAGATCCTGCGGTAGCGATCGGAAATCTAGCAAAGCTAGACAAGATAGCGAGCGAATGTTACCGTTGCTCCAGTTCCTAACGAAGCTAGAATTTGGAAAGCGAGCCGAGAATGCTCATCGTCACCGGCCAGATCATCGCCGCCGCCGCCGTTGTCTCGAACGCCATCGTCTATGGCACCGATGTCTCCGTGGCCATGATCACCCGATCGGTCTACCGCAAGCTCGACGACGCGACCGTGACCATGAGTGCGGGATGGGGTCACTACTACGGCGACAGACGCATGCCGGTCGTCGGCGTGGTCGGTGTGGTCAGCGCGGTACTCACGCTGCTGATCGCGTTGTGGGCCGGGCAGATCGGCGCCGCTGTCGCGGCGGGGATCACGGTGGCGGCACTGCTCACCTGGCTGGCCTTCTACGTCCGCATCGCCAAGCCGATCAATTCCCAGCAGACCGCCGCCGCGCGAAGCGGCATCATCCCGGCCAATGCCCGTGCCCTGCAGGACAAATGGGACAGCATTCTGAAATACCGGGTCACCCTGCAGTTCGTCGCCATCGCCGGACTGTGCGCAGCGCTGATCCTGTTCTGACCTCAGAGCACGCGGCAGGCAACAGCTTGCGCTTCCCGCGCCCGACAACTCACAGCTGATCGCCGGGCACACATCTGATATCGAATCCACCAAGGAGTAACCGACATGACCTTCACCATCAACGAACAGCAATTCCTCGCCGAGGCCGGGATCGGTCGGCTGGCCACGGTGTCGCCCGACGGCGTCGTGCAGAACAACCCGACCAGCTATCGGGTGAACGCCGACGGCACGATCGACATCGGGGGCATGCGGATGCGCGCCAGTCGAAAGTACCGCAATGTCGAGGCAGGCAGCCGGGTCTCGTTCGTCATCGACCAACAGGTTTCCTTGGAGCCATACGTGATTCGCGGCATCGAGGTACGCGGCACCGCCGAGGCGCTCGATGACGAGGAGCCACCGTTCCCTCCCCAGGAACGCGCGATCATCCGAATTCACCCCGAACAAATCATCTCCTGGGGCATCGACGGCGGACCCTTCGACTTCACCAGTCGCCGCGCCGAGTAGCCAGGCATCGTGGGCTTCCCACGAGGAAGGCCGTCACCGACCGTCCGCCTCAATCGACCGACCTCCGGCACGGCCGGAACCGACAGATCGCGCTCACACCCCGCATCGCGCTCACGCCCGCGGCCGGTAAGGCCCTCGAAGAGAATTCGGTGGAAGACGACATGCCGAGCCAACCAGAAGTCGGCCCAGTCGCGGACGTACTGAACAGGAAGCTCGCACGGTCACTCCGGGCAACATGCACGCCGGAGAGCTCATCGAAGAGTCAGCAGGGCCGTGGATCATCGGTCGAGGCGCAGTTCCAGCAGGCAACGCTGTTCGGTCAGGTCGGCCACCGTGTCGAGGGTCAGGCCGTGGGCCGTGGCGAGCGTGCGGAATTCCTCGATGCGGCGTTCGCGTCCGCCGAAGATCACGAGCATGGCCAGGTCGAACTCGGTGCCCGCGTGGCGGTCTCCGACCGGTTCGATGATCATGATCCGGCCGTCGGGGCGGACTGCTTCGGCGCAGCGGGCCAGGATGCGGTGCGCGTGGTCGTCGTCCCAGTCGTGCGAATCAAAACTCTGGCCCGGAAATAGCTTCCTTGTGTCCGAGAAAAGTGTGGGGGTTCAGCGGTTCGCGATGACTAGCTGACACGGTGAACTAGGGTGGGTGGAGCCGGACGAGGATCGAGTTGAAGCGGGGGATCTTGTGTTCGACGTCAATCCGGAGAGCCTACGGACGGCGGCGCAAGCATTGGCTGTGTTGCCGGCACAGATGGATGAAGTTGCGTCCTTGGGCGCCGATCAGGTCGACGGGAAGTTGGATGGATCCGCAGTCGGACATAGCCTAGGGCAGACGACATCGTTGGGATCTCGAGCGCGAGAGACGTTGAAAGCCAGATTTATTCGATTCTCAGAGCTTCTCGAACATGCGGCGAGTACCTACCGCGACGACGATATGGCAGCCGCCGCCCAACTGGCTGCGGTGACCGATCTGATCCCGACTGATTCCCACGATGGCAACTAAAGCGACACCTACACCGGGGGAGGTCCTGAGCTGGGACGTTTCGGCGCTGGCTGGCATCGCGGACAGGTCCAACCAGATCGCGGACATGGTCCTGAAGACCTCCAACTCGATGCACACCGTGATCCACGACCTCGCATGGCGGGGACAAGCCCGCCACGCGGCCGAGGACAAGGCCGACCGTGAGCAGACCCAGATGCGTACGATCGCCACGGCGTTCTACGACCTCGGTACTGCCTGCGCAGGCGCTGCCCGCGACATGCAGTACCCGCTGTCGGAGATCAAGACCATTTTCGAGCACTACGTCGTCGCTCCGGTCACCGTTGCCGACGACTACGACGGGTTCATCGTCATCGTCGATCCCAGCACTACTGACCACGGCACCGTGTACCGGCCGAAGGACCCATTAGGTGAGTTCATCCGCCTCACCAACCAGGCCACGGATCCGTCACTCGCCCCTGACAGGCTCCCCGGCGGAACCGGAGGGACGCCTCCTGGAAAACCTGGCGGTGACCGGTAGTTAGCGACCACAACTCGAGGAGAAATACTGTTGGAATTCGATATGTCGAGCCTGACCCACGCGGAACGCGATTTCGTGGACGGGGCTCTTGCCAGTTGGGTGGGAGTCTCGGCGAACGCGCCGATCCCAGTGCGCGCACTGGGGTTCGCCGATCGTGATCGGTTTGATGACGAAACCGCCAGGCTCCGGCGTGCTGTCCGCGACGGAACCATGTTGGCCGAGGTCGAGACGGCCAGAGTGCTGTTTCTGAGCGAACTGGCTTTCGGCAGCGACTTATTCGGTGCGGGTGTCGAATTCCAAATCGTCAACGGAATGCGCGACGCCGAAGCGATCACGATCCTGCGTTCCTTGCAGCGGAAGCTCTACACCCGTGCTGGCGCCAAAGCGTTGTTCGAGCCCGAACTCTACGCACCCGGATAACTGAGCCTCATGGCCCCTCGTGCAGTCTCTCGGTCGGCGATCGGCGTAAGCCTGTGTCGTCTACGCGAGACGCACATCCGTCGTGGCCAGGCCGAAGATCTCGCGTCCTGGGACTTCGCGACGATGACGACGACAGCGGTCCTGGTCTCGGGGCCGAGCGACTCGACGCGTCCGGTGAACTCGACGCTCCCGACAGCGGCGGCTTCGACGACTGTGTAATTCGACAGCCGGACCCCGTACCCGGTGGGGCGCCCGGCTGACACCTGCACTATCCATTCATCCGCAGTCGGAGTCTCGGCCCTACCGCCGCATGGGCTGACGAAGGACAAGGCCACCATGCCCCCAGCTCGAGCGCGATGTCTCTGCCCTGCGGCTTGACCGTCACGCAGCGTGAGGCCGGAAGGTGGGGTGCATGAGTGATTACTACAACGCGTTCGAGATCAGTCCCGTGCCCGATCCCGGCCCGGACGCGGTCCCGCCGGAGCCGTTTCGTGGCATTTATGGAATGCCCGCGTTCGTGACTATCCCCACGAGCGATTTGGCGGCGTCGGTGGATTTCTGGATTCGTGGGCTCGGGTTCTTCGAGCTGTTCAGCATTCCCGGCAGAGTTGTGCATCTGCGCCGGTGGGCCTTTCAGGACGTACTCCTCGTCCCGGCGGGGAGCGTTCCGGAGCAGGCGCCGGCGGTGAGCTTCAGTTTCGCGTGCGTGCTCAGCCAGGTCGATTCCCTTGTTGAGAACTGTCGTGCGTTGCGCCCGAACTCGGTCGACGGTCCACGGGATACCCCGTGGAACACCCGTGACGTGGAGGTGATCACCCCCGAGAACGCGCGGATCGTTTTCACCGCGGCGAAGCCCTTCGATCCGGCCAGCCAGGAGGCGCGGAATCTCGAGGCCGTCGGGATCACCCCACCGGGTGTCGGTCGCGGCGACAATGTTGAGCATGCCTGATGCCACTGACGCCGATGGCCTGACTGTCGGTCAGGTCTCGACGCGTCTGGGCGTGACGGTCCGCGCGCTACACCACTGGGATGAGATCGGTCTGGCGCGCCCGTCGCTGCGCACCGTCGCCGGATATCGGCTCTACGCCGCAGGTGATCTGGAACGCCTGCACCGCATCGTCGTCTACCGTGAGCTCGGTCTCGGCCTGGACAGGATCCGGGCCATCTTGGACGATTCGGCCGCAGACGTGCCCGGCGCATTGCGCGCGCAGCGCATCCAGATCGCCGAACGGATCGACCGGCTCCAGCAACTCGGCGCCGGACTGGATCGGATGATCGACGCCCACGAGCGCGGCCTGCTGCTGACCGTGGAGCAGCAGGCCGCGATCTTCGGCCCCCAGTGGGACCCGGACTGGCCCGCCCAAGCCCGTCAGCGGTACGGAGACACGACGCAATGGCAGCAGTACGCCGAACGCGCAGCCTCTCGCGGTCCGGAGGAATGGCAGGCCATCGCCGACGCCATGGCCGACCTCGACCGTGCCCTCGGGGATGCGATGGAAGCCGGGGTCACACCGGGGAGCCCAGAAGCGAATCAGCTCGTCGAGCGGCACCGCGAAGTCTTCGCTTCGTACTTTCCACTCACCAGGCAGATGCAGGTCTGTCTCGGCCGCAGGTACGAGGCTGACCCGGGATTCGCCGCCCACTACGACGGCATCCGCGCAGGCCTTGCCACGTGGTTCCGTCGAATCATCGACGCCAGCGCGCGCGCCCACGACATCGACCCGGACACCGCGAACTGGGAGTAGAGCGGGGGCGGAGTCATCCGAAACGGATGAACGATCGCACGGGTTGTCACTTCACTTTCGCAGTTTTGGGCAAACGAGTGTTCGACGCGTACGGCGATGTTCTCGGCTACCGACTACGGGCGCGCGGCCAACCCCGCCGGACAGCGTGTAAAGAGTCTTTACAGTCCCGCACTCCAGCGCTGACCACCCCGCCACGACCAGGAGAACCCGATCTGTAAGCGGCTACTTAAGACTGGTGGTAGGGCTCGATCCCGGCCAGGATCAGTCCCAGGTACCCGGTGGGAGGCTCTCTAAGCGGCTGACCACCAGCGTCGTCGGTGTGGCTCGCTAATGGCTTGCGTCCCATCGGGTTACCGTGCGGGCGTGGCTGGAAAGGGGTCTGACCAGGCTCGAAGTAGCGGTGCCTTCCTGCACGGATACCGATCCGTCGATCTGGAAGGATACCGATGTCGGTCATCATCGGCATTGACCCGCACAAACGCTCGGCCACCATCGAAATCATCGACTCCGACGCGAAGATCCTCGCGACCGGGCGTTACGGCACCGACACCGCCGGATACAGTGAAATGCTCGTCGCCGCACAACGATTCCCGCAACGGGTATGGGCGATCGAGGGTTGCAACGGTGTCGGACGGCATGTGGCGCACCGGCTCGTGGCCGACGGGGAAACCGTCATCGACGTGCCCGCACCGAACTGTTGAACCGTATTCACCGGCTGCTGCTGGAACTGGTGCCCGGAGGTGCCAAGAGGTTTCTGTCGGCCATGCAGGCCCGCGCCCTGGCCGAGACCGTTGAACCCGGCGATGCCGCGGCCCGGGTTCGTTTACGGCTGGTGAACGAGCTGATCGACGATCTCGAGGTCGTCGACCGGAAAACAAAAGCTGCGGACAAGAACTCAAGCAACTGGTTCTCGCACGCGGGTCGACTCTGATGGATCTGAACGGCATCGGACCCTGCGGTGCGGCACGGCTTCTCGCCGACACCGACAACGTCCACCGTTTCGTGTCCCGGGACCGGTTCGCTTCCTGGAACGGCACCGCACCCTTGGATGCCTCCTCCGGCCAGCAGCAACGACACCGGCTCTCCCGAGCCGGCAACCGCAAGATCAACCACGTCCTGCACACCATGGCCGTGGTCCAACTGCGTCACCCGACGGCAGGCAGGGGCTATTATGACAGCAAGAAGGCCGCCGGGAAGACCTCCATGGAGGCGATGCGGGCACTCAAACGGCGTCTGTCCAACGTCGTCTACCAGCGGATGCTCGCCGATCAGCGGCGGCCCGGACCTACCGCCATACAGTCTAACGGCGAACTCCCAACTGCCTCTTGACATAAAGGGGAGCCATGTCAGTTCATGTCGAGATGTCGTGCTCCCGAGGCCATGCACTGGCGGATACCCAATGATGGGAAGTTGATCGAGGCCCGGACCCCTAGCCTCGGGACGAGACCGCGCCGGTTCTATCCATCATCGAAATCGAACGTTTCCGCGTTCCTCCAGAGGTTGTTGTATGACTCGCACTACGCCGCCACGTCCGGTCGATCTCGTGGCCGTCTTTCCTGAGCTGGCGCCACTGGCCCGCACCGCGACTCGGTTGCACCCCCGTCCGGGAACACCATCGGCGCACGACAGTTCGATCGGGGGGCCACTGTTGTGGCCGGCGAGCGAGCCATGGCCGTACTGCCACGCTGAGGACCACGATTTGGAACCGGATTCCGACGGTTCGATTGCGATGGTGCCGGTCGCGCAGTTGTACGTCCGTGACGTGCCCGGTTTGTCTCCGCCCGAGGGGGCGGACCTGCTGCAAGTGTTGTGGTGCCCCTTCGAGCACGACGACGATGGTATGCCCAAGACCGCACTGTTCTGGCGGTTGGCAGCGGCGATCACCGACGTTCTGATGGATCCTCCGGAACCCGCGGAGTACGAGGAAGACCTGGTGCCCGATTCGTGCATGATCGATCCGGAACAAGTGATCGAATACCCGCACTCAGGGGAGCTCGAGGGGGAGCTTCGGCAACGAGTGGACCAGTGGACCATGGCCCAGATTCCCGGAGTCGAGTTCGGCGGTCTCGAAGACGACGATCACCCTTACAACTTCTTGTGTATCGCACCCGGATGGAAGATCGGCGGCTTTATCAGATGGGGCATGCAAGATCCCTATCCGAATCCTTGCCCCACCTGCGGCACCCCGACCGAGCCGCTACTGACGATCGCCAGCCGCGAGTGGCGATCCGACATCCACCACTGGATTCCGTATGAGGACCAAGCCGCCAACATCTCATGGGGCGCTTACCAAGGCGGGCCGAGCACGCCGACCCAGATCTGTGTCTCCGACGTCAACGACCAGATCATCCGAATCTGCCCGGTGTCACATGAGCACCCACACATCCAGATGATGCAATAACCAATTACACGCCGAACGTTCACTTCCACGGCTGCGGTGTAACCGTGCTCGGCATTACCGAGCACTATGGTTCAGGATAGTCAGGTAGGTCTGAGCGACCGGAATGGCAGCTGACGTGTGACAGCCGGTGACCTTGTCGGCGCGTTCCGATCCCAGCCGGTGCGGGTGCTGGTCGTGCGCGAACCTCGCCGATCCGGTCTGGCGCTGCTGACCACCGACACCACCACCGCGGCAGCCGAACTCATCGAGCGGTACTCGATGAGGTGGTCCGTGGAGGTCGCATTCTTCGACGCGAAGCATGTCACCGGCGCCGACGAGGCCCGCAACCGCACCCGGCTCGCGGTGGAGCGCACCGTCCCTTTCGGGATGCTCACGCAGACCCTGGTGATCCTCTGGTATCACCTCGCCGGGCATTCACCGGGCGTCGTCGCCGAGCACCGCGGCCGGGCGCGCTGGTACACCACCAAACACCATCCCAGCTATCCCGACATGCTCGCCAAGCTGCGCCGCACGCTGATCGCTGCCCAATATTGTGCCGACCTACCTGGCGACCCCACCCCTGAACAAATTCACACCATTCGCCTGGCCTGGGCAAACACCGGGACCTGATCGCGAAACACGAGGTTGTCAGAGGCCGCGCAGACCTTTGCCGAAGACGACGGTGCCCATGATGAGCAGCACGATGGCCAACACCAGGTGGCTGTTGGCCTGGAGCCGATTGCGCAGGCGTTCGAGCGGGTTGCGTAGCCGGTCGGCGGCGAGGATGTAGCCGAGAATCACGGCTAGCACGCTGGAGGCGGCGAGCAGAGTGAAGACGGCGACGGCGACGATCTGGCCGCCGACGCTGGTGTTGCTGGAGCCGATGATCACGCCTGCCGACAGGCACAGCAGCAGATTCTTCGGGTTCACGGCCGACAACAAGATCCCCAGCCCGGTGGCCCTGGCGACGGTGAGTCGGTCGACCGCGCGCATCCACCCGGGTACCTCGGTGTCGGTGCGCGACCGCCACTGTGCCACGGCCAGCGCCAGGAGCAGTATCCCGAGCACGATCTTGACCCATGCGCCCGCCGTCGAGGGTTGCCGATCAGCCGAACCACCCAGCGACCCGGACAGCAGCGCCACAAGCGTTGTCGCCGCGAGGATGCCCACGACCCAGCCGAGCGCGAACCCGCGACCGGCTCCGCCCGCGTGGGCCGACAGAATCATCAAGATCGCCGCGATGATCGGAATCGGTGAGATCGCGACCCCTACCGCGAGCGGCAACAGATCACCCAGGACAGCGCCCATCTTCCGAACCCTAGAGCAGCCACCGCGCCGTTCAGGGGATGCGGACCTTTGTCGGCGGCCTTCGTAACCACCCTGTGCCCCTGGGCCAGGCTCCGCTGTGGCGATATCACCCCGGAGGGAGGAGGACAGATGACCCGCCTATTTCGACCGCCAGAAGGTCGGTGCCGGTGCTCCCGCCACGCAGTCGGCCCGGTAGTTCCAAGGTCGGGCCGCCCAGTAGGAAATAACGTAGAAGTTGTATAACGCTGGGGATATAATCGTGTGGAAACAGTGGTATATCGACAACATTCCGCTAGCCGAAAAGCGTTATCAACGATGGCTCGATACGAAGGACAGTGAGGACGATGGCACGTAGTTCGAAGGACGTGAAAAATGACGTGCATGCGCAGGGACTCATCGATCCGGCGCATGTCGCCGAGGCAAAGCTAGAGATCGAAGGGGCGCAGCGAGCTTATCGGCTGGCGCAGGTCCGTAAGGCTCAGGCGCGCACACAGAGTGAGATCGCCGAGGCGATGGGTGTTACGCAGGCGCGGGTGTCCAATATCGAGCGGGGCGACATGTCACATACCGAGCTCGGCACACTGGCAGCCTATGTTCGTGCGCTCGGGGGAAAGCTGCGTGTGGTAGCTGAATTCGGTAACGGCGACACTTTGGCTTTGCAATAACTGCGGCCTTGTCCGGTGGTGACCTTACGGCCAGCTTCTGTCGAGTACCCGTTCTGGTCTGAACTCGTGCAGTGCGCTTCCGACACCGGCGATGCCGAGGCATCATTCGTTCGATACCAAGCGGCGTCGCCGAACCGGCACGGCCGCTATCCGGGCGTTTTCGCCCTGGTCAACGGTTTGGCGTGGTCAGGATTCCTCACCGTCGAGCAGGAGGCGTTCCGGCGACGTGAAAATAGTTGGTATCAGGAACATCTCATCGATCCCGGGCAACTCGATCTCTCGCCCTACGACCGAACCCACCACCCTCGGGCAGAAGCATGGTTCAAGTCCTCAGCCACTCGGTTCATCGCCCGTGTGGGCGGCTACCTCGCGATACTGGACGCCCACGGCGTCGCATGGACTCGTCTGGAATCGGATGACCCAGGCCATGTTCTCTACGACGATCCCTACCAGGTCATCGTCACCCCTCGCTGATTCCGCCTCGGACGTATGTGGTTCGCATGGTGGGAAGATCACGAGTGGCACATGGTCGCGGCAAAGCCCGAGAAGCCCCTCCACCGTGCGCCACTCGCGGGACCTCTTCCTGTTGGCGTTGAGCGTTCATGGTCCGTCGTAGAGGCGCTCGTTCGGTAACCGCCGTAGGCCGGTCGTGTCGCCGGGAAGCACTTCGACGGAGTCGACGAACTGTCGTCGGTGCTGCTCCTGGAGGAACCATAGTGCGGATGTGAGGCAGGCGGCGAAGTCCAGGCGGTGACCGTCGATCACCACCGCCAGGCGCACGTCCGGCTGCTCCGGGTGCGGCGACACTTGCTCTCGGGTGTGGTCGAGGGCCGGTTGGTGCTTGCGCCGCACGGAAGAGTCCGCGTGGGCGGCTTGCATGATCACTCGCCGACGATGATCTTCGGAAGTACCGAGGAGCGCGCCCCCTGGACCCTCCGATTTCCTCAGTTTGTACAGCGCCGCTATGTAGGTGGCGCAGGTCATGGGTGGGCAGTCTTGGTGATGGTGGTAGGCCGTGCGCGCGGCCTCGTAGCTTTGCATCGGCCAGTGCGGGTTGTTGTGGTCCAACCACGAAAGCGTCCGGGCGAGGACGTTGGTGTCGTAGCACGGTCCGCTCGGGTCAGCCTCGGCATCGCCGTTGGCTGCCATTCTGTTCGAACACCTCCCGCGAAACGGCGGCACGGAGCCGCGACGGAATTTCGGAGTTATGTGCGTATGGCCGCCACGCTTCAGATGGAGGGCCAGCCGTTACGCCGGAATCAGCTCCGCGCGCACCCACGGATCGCGGCGCGGCTCGGTGAGGTCACACATGTGCTGGATATCGGCGTCGGATGGGAGCGGTCGGCTCGCGGCCAGTTCCAGATAAAGCTTTTCGGCGCAGGTGACGCGGTACTCCAGGATCGCCGTGCTCACGAAGAAGCAGATCGCGAGCCACGAGACGACGCCGAAGGCGATGAGCGCGGGCATCATCGTGTTACCGGCCATAGCGCGGAGCCGTAGCAGTCTGCGACCCCACGTCGGACCATGCCCGCACGGCATCGACGACAGCAAGGCCGGACGGTAGGAAGGCGTTCCGAGCCGGGACAATCCATTGCCGGATGGAGCCGTTCGGGCTAGGGGAGGGGAGTGCGATAACGGCTCCCTCTCGCGCGATGCTCACGTCCCTGCGGAACATCTCAGCGAACAGTTTCACGTCGTCGTCTTCGATGTCGGGACTGATGAGGAACGTCCAGCGACCCGAACGCGGGTGTCCGACAATAGGTCCGAGCGCGACGCCTCTGCTCTGCATGTGCGCTTTCACCGCTCGGCCCAACCTGCTCGGCATCGTCACCGCCCACACCGATCCGGCGCGCATCACGATCCGGCCGAGTTCCGGTGGGTCGATCACGGCGTTGAAACCGCAACTCCTTCGGTAGAACATGCAGCGGGAACGCGGTGTGTCCCCGAACTCTCCTTCGTCCATCGGTAGGCCTCAGCTCACATCGACTGGCGGGTTAGGTGCGCCCGGCCCGGACACCCATGCTGGGCGGTGAACCGGTGTCGGGAACGTGAGCGGAAGATCGCCGCCGCCTGCTCACGCCGCCGGGCGCACTACAAGGAGACAACCAAAACCCGTGTCGTCGCGACTGTTTCATCGCAAACGTTTCCAAAAATCTGGCGCTGTTTTAGTTGTTGCTGCATCCTTGTTCGAGTTGCAACGCACTCCGGGAGGTAGAGATGGCAACAGATTCCACGATCGCCCGGCGGATGCTGGGCATGCAGCTGGAGACGCTGCGCGAGCGCGCCGACATCACCAGAGAGGCCGCAGCAACCGCGATCGCCTCGGCTCGGTCGACGATCTGGAAGATGGAGACCGGACAACCCGTCCGATTCAATCCGGTCCTGATCGAGCGACTGTGTCAGCTCTACAAGGCCACCGATAAGGAAACCCAGGTCGTCCTGGAACTGGTCAAGGAAACCAAAGGCGCGAAAGGTTGGTGGCAGGCATTCACCGATGACACGATCCCCAAAGACTTCAACCTGTTCGTCGGGCTCGAAGACGCCGCCAACCGGATCACGTCCTACCAGACGACGTTCTTGTCTGGCCTGCTTCAAACCGAGGACTACCGGCGAGCGCTGATCTGGGCGGAGTTCCCTAACAAGCCCGCCGAGGATATCGAACGGATGTTGCAGGTCGGCATGAAACGCCGATCGCGTCTCACCGCCGACAAGAACCCACTCGCTGCCGATATGTTCGTTGACGAGTCCGCTCTCCGACGCACGGCCGGAAGCGCCTCGGTCATGAATACCCAGCTTCAGCACCTCGCCGAGGTCGGCCAGCTGCCGAACATCTCGATACGTGTCGTGCCGGCATCGGCTGGCATCCACCGCGCGCTCCTGGTGGGCCCATTCGTTTTGCTGGAGTTCCCGCGTCACTCCACCGCAGACCTGACCGTGCCGCCGGTGGTCTATATCCAAGGCTTCCTCGGCGACCTGTACCTTGAGAAATCAGACGAGGTGCGGCAGTACCGTCAAGCCTCGGCCGAGCTGGACCGCCTGGCACTGGACGAGGCTACTAGCCGAAATCTCGTCCTTCAGGTTGCAAAGGAGTATGACCGGTGAACGTTGATCTGTCCGGCGCGGTGTGGTTCAAGAGCACCCGTAGCGGGTCAAAAGACTGTGTCGAGGTCGCGCATCTCGAAAGCGGCATGGTCGGCGTCCGTGACTCGAAGAATCCGACCGGCCCCGCACTGGTGTTCGCACCCGGCGAATGGGACGCGTTCACCGCTGGCGTGAACGACAGCGAGTTCGATCGGCCGTAGCAGTAGCACAACTGCGGCCCGGTCCGCTGTCCTGGAACGGACAGGGACCGGGCCGTTTTCGTTGAGATTCACGGCGCTATGTGGCGGTGTTTCCCGCTATCAGGTGGCTGGCAATCTGGAAGGGCATGCGGCCGGTTCAGCCGTGTATGGCCAAGCGGTCGAAGCTTGCGCGACTATGCGAGGCGCACATCCGCGGTCGCGAGGCCGAAGATCTTGCGCCCTGCGGATTTGGCGACGATGACGATGACGGCGGTCCTGGTGTCGGGGTCTAGCGACTTCACGCGCCCGGTGAACTCGACACTTCCGGCAGAGGCGGCTTCCACGATCGTGTAGTTCGAGAGCCGGACCGCGTACCTGGTCATCGCGCCTGGGTCACCGAGCCAGTCGGTAACGAAGCCTGCCCCTAAACCCATCGTGAGCATGCCGTGCGCAATCACGTCCGGAAGGCCCGCTAGCGCCGCGATGTCGTCGTGCCAGTGGATCGGGTTGGCGTCTCCAGCGACGCCGGCGTAGTTCACCAGGTCGCCCCGCGTCAGCCGCGCGATCCGTGCGGGAAGCTCGTCACCGACCGAGATGTCCTCGAAACGGATGCCGGTGCGCGGGACTCGCGTCCGGGCGGTCGTGGACTGGTGTGCGCGGGGCTCCGAAGCCGGATGTGTCACCGTCTGCCTGTCCGCCACTGCGTGGCCTGCGGTGGCGGTTCGGGAGGGCACATCGATACCGTGCATGACCACGCGCTCGATCGCGCCGCTGATGCCCGCGTCGACGTCCTCGCCGGTGATGCCGACGACGGTCGTGTGCATGACCTGCACAACCCGGCCTGTCTGGTCGGTGAAGGTGTTCTTGACGGTGAGCAGATCCTTGCCCGCTATACGGCGCACCGAAGCGAGCTCGACATCGCTGATCAGCCGGTCACCGGCCACCACCGGGTGGTGCATCTCGAAGACCTGATCGGTTTGCACGAACACGTCGTAGCCGGTGATGACACTCTCGAAAAGCTTGCGGTTGGCGAGCATCGCGGCGATCGAGATGAATGTGGTCGGCGCGACCAGGCCCGCGTACCCGAGCTCGTCGGCAGCGTCCTCGCTCCAGTGCGCGGGATGGAAGTCCTGCACGGCTCGCGCGTACTCGCGGATCTTCTCCCGACCCACCTCGTAATAGTCATCGACGCGATAGTGGTGCCCCACCTGCCCGGCCACATCGAATGTCGCTTCCACCAAGCCGCTCCTCGCTTCAGATTCCTACCAGCCGCCCAATCGGGTAATCGCAGAACCCGACTGCATCGAATGGACACCACTCTTTCACGACGCACGGCTAGGTCCGACAGGGCAAGTCGAGGATGCCGACCGTCGGTACTCCGAAGTGTTTCGTGCGTGACTCCACGTCGCTTCGTGATCAGCAGCGGGTAGTCGCACGTCCTCTACCTGCGTAAACGCCGAAAACCTGGGATCGGTAGGGCGCGAATCGTTCCTACCTTTTTCTCAACGGCCCGACAGGAGGCCGGAGGAACCGAACCAGGGGCGCCGCCCCTCGAACGACAAGGACACAGACCATGAACACCACTTCGCTCCGCATCGCCGCCGCCGCCATCGCCGCTGCCGCCGCAGTCGGCGTGCTCACCGGATGCGGTGACAGCAAGGGCAGCTCGCCCGCCGCGCCCTCCTCGGCGCAGCCTGCGGCCCCGGCGGGCAAGTCGGTCGCTTCGGTCGACGGCAAGGCCTTCGACGCGAAGTTCGACACCACCTGCGCCAAGCAGGGCGGCACCCTGGCGCTCGCGCTGACCGACATCGCGAACTCCGCCTACGGCAACCTCTCGGTGAGCGCGACCATCACCGACGCGAACACCGTGCAGGCGGTCGCGATCGCGGGCAGCAAGGGCGGCGACAACGGTCTGCCCTACGCGGTCGGCTTCGGCAACGGCATGCCGGGCGGCTCCGCCAAGGTCGTCAAGGACGGCAACACCTTCAAGGTCACCGGCGAGGGCGTGGGCGCCCCCGACTTGACCAACCCACTGGCCGGGCCGAAGACGTCGAAGTTCGACATCACCTTCGCCTGCTCGTCCATCGTCGGCGCCTGATCGCCGCATGCCCTCCGATCCGCCCCCGTCATCCTGGCGACCTACCGGGATGACGGGGCGCGGTGAAATCTCGACTCTCACAAAGGAAGCGCCATGAAGAAGATCCGTTCGACCGCCCTCGCCCTCGGCGCCGCCGCGATCGGCTACTACGTCTACCACGCCGTCACCTACGTCCCCACCAGCGAATGGGAGCCCGCCGGAATGGGTTGGCTCGGCGTCGAAATGGCGCTGCCGATCATCGCGCTCACCCTGATCCCCATCGTGTTCGCGTTCACCGGCGAAGGCATCCTGAGCGCGCTGACCGGACGCAACAGCGCGGAGTTCCGCGACGGGCTCACCGGCCTCGGCACCGTCCGATCGGTGCGGCAGACCGGCGTGACCGTCAACGACCAGCCGCAGGTCCACGTCGAGTTCAGCGTGGAAGGCTCGGACGGCAAGATCTTCCATTCCTCCGCGAAGATGATCGTGCCGCTCACCGAACTGGCCCTGCTGCGCGCCGGGGTGGTGCTGCCCGTGCGTTACCTGCCCGGTCGGACCGACAAGGTCGAGGTCGACCTGTCCGGCGACGCGGCCGCCGCGCAGCACGCGATGAACGAGTCCCTGATCCGCAAGGGCATAACCACGCGGCACAAGCTCGACATCGCCGAGCGCGGCATCGCCACCCAGGCGGTGGTGCAGTCGCTGTCGGTCACCGGCAATATCCGCGACGGACACTCCGAGGTCGAACTCGGACTGGTCGTCACCCGGCCCGATGGCTCGAGCTTCGCGACCCGCGTGACGAAGTTCCTCGCACCGGCCAGCGTCGGCCACGTGCAGGTGGGCCGGGTACTGCGGGCGCACTACCTTCCCGAGAACGAAAGCGAGGTCGTCATCGCCCTTCCGGTGAACGCCTGATGGGTGAGCCGGACGAAGCCGCCTTTCGACACCCATGCCGCGTCGATTCGAGATCATCGAATCGACGCGGCATTCGTTTGTTCCCAGCTCTGGCGGCCCGGCAATTTGAGGGTTACCTAATTGGGCGGTTGTTCACTTTGCCGTCCCTTCCGGATTGTCCGGATGGTTTACCGTGCGGCCATCGGCCAAACCCAGGAGTCACCGTGAGTCTTCAGCCACTCGCCCTTTTCGTGAAGCACGACGGACAGTCGTCGCGCGCTGCCGTGACATGTGAGTACAAGTGCGCGAACGCGTGCTTCCACGAGGCGCCGAACACCTCCTCGGGCGCCTACTTCGGTGACATCGTCAGCTCCATGAACCGGCGCGGACTGATCAAGGGCGGTGCGGCCGCCGTGCTCGCGGTGGGTGCGGGCAGCGTCCTCGCGGCCTGCGGCGACGACAGCGAGCCGACCACAGTGGGCTCCACCTCGCCCGCGGGCCCGCCCGGAACCGGCACCGACTTCGCCGCCGTCGCGCCGAACAAGGAAGACGCCGTGGTGATCCCGGACGGCTACGAGCAGTCCGTCGTGATCCGCTGGGGCGACCCGCTGTTCCCGGACGCGCCCGCCTTCGACTTCGACAAGCAGACCGCCGCCGCGCAGGCCAAGCAGTTCGGCTACAACAACGACTTCGCCGCCCTGCTGCCGATCGAGGGCCAAGCCAACAGCTACCTACTGGTGGTCAATCACGAGTACACCACCAGCCCGCACATGTTCCGCGGCTACAACAAGGACGCGCCGACCGACGAGCAGATCGCGGTCACCATGGCCGCGCACGGCTTGACCGTAGTCGAGGTGAAAGGCGAAGCCGGTTCCGGCAAGCTCGTTCCCGCCTTCGGCAAGTACAACCGCAGGATCACCGCGAGCACCGAGTTCAAGCTCACCGGTCCGGCCGCGGGCAGCGACTTCGTGAAGACTTCGGCCGATCCGACCGGCACCAAGGTGCTCGGCACCTTCGCCAACTGTTCGGGCGGCCTGACGCCGTGGGGCACCGTGCTGTCCGGCGAGGAGAACTTCCACGGCTACTTCGCCAACGCGGACAAGGTGACCGAGTCGGCCGCCGCTGCGCGGCTGAAGCGCTACGGTTTCGCCGCGGGCAAGACCACCAACCTGTGGGAGCGCGCGGACAAGCGTTTCGATCTGGCGCAGGAACCCAACGAGGCCAACCGATTCGGGTACGTCATCGAGGTGGACCCGTGGGATCCGAACTCGACGCCGATCAAGCACACCGCGATGGGCCGGGTGAAGCACGAGGCCGCCACCATCTACGTCACCAAGAACGGCGACGTCGTCTCCTACACCGGTGACGACGAGAAGTTCGACTACATGTACAAGTTCGTGTCCTCGCGCAAGATCCAGCCGGGCACCGGCGCGGCGAGCATGCGGCAGAATCTGACCATCCTGGACGCGGGCACGCTGTATGTCGCCAAGCTCGCGGGCGATCACGCGGACAAGATCGACGGCACCGGCGCCAAGCCGTCCGACAAGGGCTTCACCGGCACCGGCCAGTGGATCCCGCTGCTGGAGACCGGCGCGGACGGCAAGGGCAAGTCGCTGGTCGAGGGCATGAGCGCGGAAGAGGTGGCGGTCTTCACCCGCCTGGCCGCCGACAAGGTGGGCGCGACCAAGATGGACCGCCCGGAGGACTTCGAGGCCAACCCCTACACCGGCAAGGTGTATGTGGCGCTGACCAACAACGACAACCGCGGCGCGGACGGCAAGCAGGGTCCGGACGAGGCGAACCCGCGCAAGCTGAACAAGAACGGCCAGATCCTGGAGATCGACGACAACCACACCGGCACGACGTTCACCTGGTCGCTGCTGCTGGTCTGCGGCGATCCCGCGGCGGCCGACACCTACTTCGCCGGGTACGACAAGTCCAAGGTCAGCCCGATCTCCTGCCCGGACAACCTGGCCTTCGACCCGTACGGCAACTTGTGGATCGCCACCGACGGCAACGCGTTGAAGTCGAACGACGGATTGTTCTCCGTGGTGCTCGACGGCCCGAATCGCGGCCGGACCAAGCAATTCCTCACCGTCCCGCGCGGTGCGGAGACCTGCGGTCCGGTGGTCAGCGAGGCGCGGGTCATGGTGTGTGTGCAGCATCCCGGCGAGGCCGACGACGCCACTCCGGAGAACCCGTTGTCGCACTGGCCCGACGGTGGTACGGCCCAGCCCCGCCCCTCGGTGGTGGCGGTCTGGAAGAAGGCCGGCGGCCGCATCGGGGTCTGATACCACAGCCGCGGCACCCCCGGCCCCCTGCAACCACGGCCACCCTCCGCGGCTTTCCCGCGAGTGGAGCCGCTACTCGACTGGGCGGGTAGCGGCTCCGCTCCTACCCGCTGCCGGTGCCGCTCATGTTGGCGTAACCGGCGAAACTGCCCTGGGCGCCGCTGTAGACGTTGAGGTCGACGCGGCCCGCGATGCCCGGAATGGCGCCGCTGTCGGTGGTCTGCCAGAACGTCCAGGTGGACCAGCCGCCGGGGACCTCGGGTTGGGGGTTGCCCCGGTAGTCGGCGATCCACAGCGGGTACTCGGCGAACTCGTCGGTGTCGGCCATCGCGGTACGCCAGAAGTTGGGGTAGGTGTAGACGATCGGGACGCGGCCGGTGAGCATTTCCACGGTGTTCAGATAGCGGCGGGTCCAGTCGATCAACGCCGCGGGGCCGAGACCGCCGGTGTTCTCCAGATCCAGCACCGGCGGCAGATCGAGCGGCCCGTTCTGTCCCAGCGCCACCGCCGCGTAGAGCGCGGCCTGCGGTTCGGGGGGCAGGTTGGGCCGGGCGTAGTGGTAGGTGCCCCGAGCCATTCCGGCCGCGCGCATCAGCAGGCTGTCGGGCACGAAGTACGGGTTGACGTAGCTCAGCCCCTCGGTGGCCTTGACCATGGCGAAGTCGTGGCCGGAGCGTTTGACCGCGAACCAGTCGATCACGGTCGCGTCGGTGTGCTGCCACGAGGAGACGTCCGGACCGGTCGGCGCGGCGGTCGCGGGTAGCGTGGCGACGAGAATGCCGGACAGCGTGATCAGTGACAGCGCCGCGCCGCGGCGAGTGGTCGACCTCCAGATGTCCATGCCGCAGGACGATAGCCATTCGCTCTGGCCGTTACCAGTGTGACCACTGGGGTGTCAGAACTGTTCTGAACTTTCACCCCATCCAATCCAGTACAGACGCCGCCGTCCACGACTGCTGCATGCTGCCGAGCGGTTCGCCGGTGAACGGCTCGTAGTACTCGGCGAAGCTGCCGTCGCTGGCCTGGCGCAAGCCCTCGGCGCGCAGCATGAACGACCGCTCGGCCCAGCCGCGCCGAGCGAAGACCCAGGAGAACAGCCAGCTCATCACCGGCCACACCGGCCCGCGCCAATACTCGCGGGAACGGAAGTCCTTGGACACCGGCGAGGTCGATGGCGGCAGCGCGTAACGCAGATCCGGATGGCCGCAGAAGCGCGGGCCCTCGAACAGGCGCAGCAGAGCACGCTCGGTGTCGCGGGGGAGGCCGCCGCACAGCAGCGGCGCGAACATCGAGAGCGTCTCGGTGTTGATCCACCGCTGCAACCGCACGTCGAAATCGCGGGCCGCGCCGGTGCGGGCGTCGGCCGTCGCGACGACGCCCGCGCGGAACCGGTCGGCCCACGCGTAGAGATCGCGCACGTCGGCGTGGGGTTGCTTGTACTCCTCGCCGATATTGGCCAGCACCTCGCAGGCCAGCGCGAAGATTCCGGTGACGAACACGTCCTCGACGGCGAAGCTCATGGTCGAGGCGAGCTGATAGTCGTCATAACCCGCTCGGCGCATCTGCTCGACCAGCCACAGATAGCGGTCGTACTCGCGGTCGGTGGGGCGCTGGGTCGGATCGGAGACCACCAGCACGTCCTCACGGCGATAGGGCGGCAGATCGCCGGGAACCACGTGCTCGTAAGCGCGATCCCAGCGCGGCGAGTTGTCCATCCCGGACTCCCAGCCGTGATACAGCGTGATGCGGCCGGTCTCCTTGGGGTCGCGGGCATGCGCCAGCCAGCGGTGCCAGCGCACCAGATCCGGCCAGCGCCGGTTGAGGAACTCCTCGGCCACGGACCTGGTGCTGCGGCCGTGCCTGCGGGAATGATCCAGGATCCGCTGCACCGCGATGGCGTGCACGGGCGGCTGGGTGATCCCCGAGGTGTCCGGGCCGTCGGGCGCGTTGGCCGCCAGCTTGCGGCACTCCCAGCGGGCCGGGCCGGGGAAGTAACCGTCCACGCCGTTTGCGAAGACGATGTGCGGGATCATGCCGTTCTTCCACTGCGCGGACAGCAGGGTGTCCAGCTCGACCACGGCCCGCTCCACGCTCAGCGGCGCGAGCCCGACCGCGACGAACGCCGCGTCCCAGCTCCACATGTGCGGGTACAACCGGGGCGCCGCGCTGGTCATCGTGCCCAGGTCGTTGCCGCGCAGCAGGTAGGCAGCGCGGGCCGCGAGCTGAGTGGGGGTGAAGCCCGGATGTGCCATCCCCCTATTCTGCGATGTCACCCGCAGATATGCCCGCTCAGCGGTGTTCGTTTCGTCTCCATCAGATCGGCCTGTGGCCGCTTCGTGTTCGGCGGTTCTCACTTTCGCATGCCCCGTCCGTGATTCGCTGCTCGAGATTCTCGCCCCGAACCAGCCTGCATCGCTAGTCGTTCGTCCAGTGCTACGGGTTTTTACGCCTTCTTCACCCAGCCGGTTACGGTGGGGCCCATGACTTCCACCGCGACCACGAAACGGACCGCGTTGATCACCGGCGCCAGTCGCGGCCTCGGCGCCGCGATCGCCAGGGAGCTCGCGCCGACCCACGACCTGCTGCTCGGCGCCCGGTCGGCGGAATCGCTGCGCGGCATCCTGACGGAGTTGCCCGACGCGCGGGGCTGGCCGGTCGAGTTGACCGACTACGCCGCCGTCGCCGCGGCGGTCGAGCCGATCCGGAGCCTGAACGTGCTGGTGCACAACGCGGGCATCGCCGATCTCGGCACGATCGCGGAATCCACCGTCGAACAGTGGCGAAACACGTTGGAAGCCAACGTTATCGCGGTCGCCGAACTCACCCGGCTGCTGCTGCCCGCGCTGCGGGCGGGCCAGGGTCACGTGGTGCTGATCAACTCGGGCGCGGGGCTGCGCGCCAATGCGGGCTGGGCCTCCTACGCGGCGAGCAAGTTCGGCCTGCGCGCCTTCGGCGACGCGCTGCGCCAGGAGGAGCCGGAGCTGCGGGTGACCTCGATCCATCCGGGCCGAATCGACACCGATATGCAGCGGGCGATCATCGCGGGCGAGGGGCGCGAGTACCGGGCCGAGGACTTCCTCGCCCCCGAGACCGTGGCGTACACGGTGCGTTCCGCCATCGACACCCCGCGCGACGCGCACCCCACCGAGGTCGTGCTCCGGCCGTACTGATCCCGGAGTCACCCGGCGGCGCTCTTTCGGCCGAAGCGCTCGCTCGGCTGTCGGCGCGCACATCGCCGATGGCGTGTTCCGTCGGTACTGATCCCGTACGGGTCCGACGGCGCTGTCTCGGCCCACGCGTTCCCCTCGCGACTGTCGCACGCACGTCGCCGATCGGCTTGTCGCCCGTGCGATCGACCTGCTGATCGACGGGGAGACGGGTGGCCACCGACCTGATGACGCGCTGTAGCTCACCGCCGTGCTCTCGTCCCTGTGATTTGCTCAACAGACCACGCGGGTTCAGGTTCCCGTCAAGTTCGCTCGTTAGCGTCCGGCCCCATCCCCGAGGGTTCGTCGCGGGGAGGTTCGAGCGAGCAAGAGGGATCAGGTTGTGGACAGACGTCGCATGCTGGCGTTGCTGACAGCGGGCGCGGCGGTCGCGCTGACCGGATGCGCGGTGGCCGAGGGCGACCCGATCGACAGCGGTTCCGCGGGCGGCGTGCCCCGGCCGCCCGCACCGCCGTTGTTGCCGCCTCCGCCCGGCGGACCGAAGACGCCGATCCCGGCGGGCACGATCACCGCGCTGCCGGGGCCGGGCAGCAGCATGGCGCTCACCGTGGACGACGGAGCCAGTCCCGAGGTCGTCGGCGCCTACATCCGATTCGCCAAGGACACCGGCGCGCGGTTCACCTTCTTCGTGACCGCCTACTACGACTCGTGGGCGATCCACCGGGACGCCTTGCGGCCCTTGGTCGAATCCGGGCAGATCCAGCTCGGCAACCACACCTGGGATCACCCGGATCTGACCAAGCTGTCCGCGTCGGCCGTTGCCGGGCAGCTGGAGCGGGCGAAGACCTACCTGCGCCAGAACTTCGGGGTGGACGGCACCCCGTACTTCCGCCCGCCGTTCGGCAGGCACAACGCCACGGTCGACCGGGTGGCCGCCGACCTCGGCTACACCGTGCCCACCATGTGGTACGGCTCACTGTCCGATTCCGGTGTGATCACCGAGGAGTATCTGATCGAATGCGCGCGGCGGTATTTCCAGCCGCAGACGATCGTCATCGGGCACGCCAACGCACCCGCCGTCACCCACTGCTACGGACAGCTGGTCGACATCATCAAGGAGCGCAACCTGTCCATGGTCACGCTCGACGACGTGCTGCTCCCGCCGCGCTGACCCGCCGTCAGGCGACGATGTTCACCAGGCGCCCCGGCACCACGATCAGCTTGCGCGGCGCCTTCCCGTTGAGCAGCGCGTCGATCTTCTCGTCGGCCAGCGCCGCCGCCTCGATCGCCGCGTTGTCCGCGTCGGCCGCCACCTGAATCCGGCTGCGCACCTTGCCGTTCACCTGGATCGGGTACTCCACCGACTCCTCGACCAGCAGCGCCGGATCGGCGACCGGGAACGGGCCGTGCGCCAGCGAGGCGGTGTGACCCAGGCGGTCCCACAGCTCCTCGGCGATGTGCGGGGCCAGCGGCGCCAGCATCAGCACCAGCGGCTCCACCACCGAGCGCGGCGCGCCGTCCGGGTAGCTCTTGGTCAGGTGGTTGGTCAGCTCGATCAGCTTGGCGCCCGCCGTGTTGTCGCGCAGCGCGGCGAAATCCTCGTCCACGCCCGCGATCGTCTTGTGCAGCAGGCGCAACGTCTCCTCGCTCGCGGCGGCGTCGGTGACCCGCACCGCGCCGGTCTCCTCGTTCACCACCAGACGCCAGGCGCGCTGCAGGAACCGGTGCGCGCCGACGACGTCCTTGGTCGCCCACGGGCGCGAGGTGTCCAGCGGACCCATCGCCATCTCGTAGAAGCGGAAGGTGTCCGCGCCGTACAGATCGCACATCTCGTCCGGGGAGATGGCGTTCTTCAGTGACTTGCCGATCTTGCCGTACTCCTGGCGCACCTCGATCTCGGCGCCGGTGGGGTCGGTCCAGAAGAACTTGCCGTCGCGCTCGACCACCTCGGCGGCGGGCACGTACGCGCCGCGCTCGTCGGTGTAGGCGTGCGCCTGGATGTAGCCCTGGTTGAACAGCCGCCGGTACGGCTCGCTCGCGGACACGTCACCCAGATCGAACAGCACCTTCTGCCAGAAGCGGGCGTACAGCAGGTGCAGAACCGCGTGCTCGACGCCGCCGACGTACAGGTCGACGCCGCCCGGGTCGTTCGGCCCGCCGACGTCGGCGCGCGGGCCCAGCCAGTACGCCTCGTTCTCCTTGGCGCAGAACGTCTCGGTGTTCGTCGGGTCGGCGTAGCGGATCTCGTACCAGGAACTGCCCGCCCACTGCGGCATGACATTGGTGTCGCGGCGGTAGCGCTTCAGCCCGTCGCCGAGATCCAGTTCGACTTCCACCCAGTCGGTGGCCTTGGCCAGCGGCGGGGAGGGTTCGGAGTTCGCGTCGTCCGGATCGAAGGTCACCGGGGCGAAATCGTCCAGCTCCGGCAGCACCACCGGCAGCATGGATTCCGGCAGCGCGTGGGGTGCGCCCTGCTCGTCGTACACGATCGGGAACGGCTCGCCCCAATAGCGCTGGCGCGCGAACAACCAGTCGCGCAGCTTGTATTGGATGGTGCCCTTGCCGTGTCCGTCGGCCTCGAGCCGGGCGATCATCGCCGCTTTGGCCTCCTCGACGGACAGGCCGTCGAGGTAATCAGAGTTCACCAGCGCGCCTTCGCCCGCGTGGGCGCCCTGCTCCAGGTCGCCGCCGCTGATCACCTCGATGATCGGCAGCCCGAGGACGGACGCGAATTCCCAGTCGCGGTGGTCGTGCCCGGGAACGGCCATGATGGCGCCGGTGCCGTAGCCGCTGAGCACGTAGTCGGCGATGAAGATCGGCACGGCCGCGCCGTTGGCCGGGTTGATCGCGTGATTGCCAAGGAAGACGCCGGTCTTCTCCTTGTTCTCCTGACGCTCCAAATCCGACTTGGCCGCGATCGACTTGCGGTAGGCCGCCACGGCTTCGGCCGGTGTGGCGGCGCCCTCGTTGGTCCACCTGGGGTCGGTGCCCGCAGGCCACGCGGCGGCGGTCAGCTTGTCGACCAGCTCGTGTTCCGGCGCGAGCACCACATAGGTGGCGCCGAACAAGGTGTCGGGGCGGGTGGTGAAGACCTCGATCTGCTCGCCGTCGGCGTCGAACTTCACCTGCGCGCCCCGGGATCGTCCGATCCAGTTGCGCTGCATGGCCTTGACGTTCTCCGGCCAGTCCAGCCGGTCCAGGTCGTCGACCAGGCGATCGGAATAGGCGGTGATGCGCATCATCCACTGCCGCAAGTGCTTACGGAACACCGGGAAGTTGCCGCGCTCGCTGCGACCGTCGGCGGTGACCTCCTCGTTCGCCAGCACGGTACCCAGGCCAGGGCACCAGTTGACCATCGAATCGGTCTGGTACACCAGGCGATACGAATCCAGCAGCGCGCCGCGCTCGGCGGGCGGCATCGTGTCCCAGGACTTGCCCTCCGGCACGGCCCGTGCGCCGGACGCGAACTCGGCCGCCAGCTCGGCGATCGGGCGGGCCCGGTTCAGCTCCGTGTCGTACCAAGCGTTGTAGATCCGCAGGAAGATCCACTGTGTCCAGCGGTAGTACTCCGGATCGGTGGTCGCGAACGAGCGACGCCGGTCGTGGCCGAGCCCGAGGCGGTCCAGCTGACGCTGCATGGTGGCGATATTCGACTCGGTGGTGTCGCGCGGGTGCGCGCCGGTCTGTACCGCGTACTGCTCGGCGGGCAGGCCGAACGCGTCGTAGCCGAGGGCGTGCAGCACGTTGCGCCCGTGCATGCGGTGGTAGCGGGCGAAGACGTCCGTGGCGATGTAGCCGAGCGGATGTCCGACGTGCAGGCCCGCGCCCGACGGGTACGGGAACATGTCCTGGATGAACAGCTTGTCGGCCGGTGTCGGACCGGCCAGCGGTCCCACCGGGTTCGGCGCGTGGAAGGTTCCGCGTTCGTCCCACGTCCGCTGCCACCGGCTCTCGATGCGGCCGGCAAGCTCCGCGTTGTACCGGTGCTCAGGTACATCGCTTTCGGTTGCGCGTGTGTCTTGCACGGTCCTGCCTTCTTGTGGTCGCCGATCCCCGACAAACTTCGTCTATCAGGGTAGAACGTCGCATCGGCAGGACCGAAAATCGGGCTGGCCTGCGGTTGCGGCCGGGTTCGCCGGACGAGGCGCCCGTCGGCGGGCGCGGGGCAACGATGCGCTAGCCTGCATGGGTGTTCGTCGTCGCTCTCGTCCTGTTCGTGCTGGCTGTCGTGGCCGTCACAACCGGAGCACTCGGGCTGACCGGCCGGTTGCCCCGGAATCGTTTCTTCGGTGTCCACACCGAGGCCGCGCTGTCCACGGACGAGACGTTCCGCGTCGCCAACCGGGTCGCCGCTCCCACCTCGATCGCGGCCGGGGCGCTGCTGTTCGCCGGTGGTCTCGTCGGGCTGGTCGCGGGCGGCTTCGTCGCGCTGGCCGTCGCGGCCTGCGCTGCCGTCGTCGCCCTGTTCACCCTCGGCGCCGGTGCGAACGCCGCCGCGCAGGCGGCCGAAGCCATCGCCCCGCCGCCGCAGACCGGTGGTTGCGGCAACTCCTGTGGCGCCTGCTCGCTCCGCGACGCCTGCCAGCCCGCGAGCTGAGGCCCATCACCCCGCGTCCGCGCACTGCGCGATGTCTGTCGGCCATGAGTCGAGGCCGATGGCCCGCGTCCGCCCACTCCGCGACGCCTGCCGATCCGCGAGCTGAGGCCCATCACCCCGCGTCGGCGCACTCCGGCGGCGGGACGCTGCGCGACAACGGACTGTCGACCGGCGTGAAGTAGAGCACACACAGCAATACCGGCACCGTTCCGAGATTGCGCGCCACGTGCGGGTAGCGCGGCCCGCTCGGTTCCCGGAAGATCCGCGGGCGCCGGTAGGTGACCGGCGCGCAGTCCGCACCGGGATGATCCAGCGTCCCCCGCGCGACCAGCACGAACAATGTCCCGTCGTGGTAGTGCCACCCGCTGCTGCCACCCGGCTCGATGAGCGTCTGGCGCAGCACGACCGCCCACCGTCCCAGAGCGAACCGGAACAGGACCCTACTGGCCGTCCCATGAGCGGGCGCCGCGTTCACCTCGAAATCGGACCACACGCTTCGATCGAACCACTCTCCGCGCCGGGGTCCACTCGATCCGGCCGAGACACGTGCGCCGCGCTCGGCGATCCGATGCGGGGCGACATCAGCAACGACCGGTCTCCGGACTGCGAACCGCAAGCGGGACGCGAACGCACACGCTTCCCGCATGGCGGGCGTGCGCAGCACGCCCGCTCTGGGTAGCAACTCCGATCAGGTCGTCACGCGCGGTGGATCGGCGGTGAGGGCCTGGAGTACCGCGTCGTCGGACGCCGGGTCGCCGACGGCGATGCGTGCGCTGCCGTCGGCGTAGGACTTCGCGGCTATGCCCGCGCGCCGCAGCGCCGTGTTCGCACCAGGACCGGGTACGTACAGGAAGTTCGCGTGGCTTTCCGGTATCGCGAATCCATGAGCCAGTAGTGCGCTGCGGAGTGCGTCGCGCCTTTCGGCGATGCGCAGGGTGCGCGCGGCGAGTTCGGGTGCGGCGGCGTACGAGGCGGCGACCGCGGCCACCGCCGCCGCGCTCATCCCGAAGGGCAATTGCAGTGTGCCGATTCGCGCGATCAACTCGGCCCGGCCGAAGGCGTAGCCGATACGCAGCCCGGCCAAGCCGTACGCTTTCGAAAAGGTACGTAGCACAACAAGGTTGGGATGCTTCGCGATCAGCGCCCGTGGGTCGACGTATGCGGTGGCGCCGAGGAATTCGACGTACGCCTCGTCCAGAACGACCGGGACCCGGCTGGGAACGTCGGACAGGAATGCCTTCAGCTCGTCGGCCGGGATGACCGTTCCGGTGGGATTGTGCGGACGGCACACCACGATCAGCGCGGTGCGACGGTCGACTGCCCGCCGCATCGCCCGCAGATCCTGGTTCCCCGCCGAATCCAGCGGCACCGGCACCGCGGTGACGCCGGCCATCTCGGCCATGATCGGATACCCGTCGAACGTCGGTGCGCTGTAGACGATCTCGTCTCCCGGCGTGGTCAGGGTCTGCAGGATCTGCAGTGCCACGCCGGTCGCCCCCGACCCGACCACCACTTGGTCCGCCCCTACACCGAGGTGCTGGGCGATCAGCGTCGGCAGGCGGCGCGGCAGGAACTCCGGGTATCGATTGGCCTGAGCCAGCGTCATGTGCACGGCTCGCAACACCGAAGGCAGCGGCGGGAACGGATTCTCGCTCAGAGCGAGGTCGAAGCGGGGTGGCACCCGGTGCGTCCGGTACCGGTGCGACGGTCGGGTGCCGTCGACGACGCGCACGCTCATCGCGCGGCTCCCCAGCGGACGGCGGCCGCGCCCGCGAAGTCGCCCGCGTGCGCGAACGCCGACATCAGGACCAGCGATCCGTTGGGCAGCCGTCCCGCCCGGTTCTCCACGTCCAGGGTCACCGGGATGCCAGCGGCGAACAGGTTTCCGCAGGAATCGAAGGTGTCGGGGTGACGGTGCGGCGGGAGCTCCAGCGCGTCGTGCCAGTTGCGCAGGAACAGCCGGTTCGGCTGGTTGGTGACGAACGTGTCGACGTCGCGTCCCCGCACGCCGATCCGGTCGCACACCGCCAGGGCGACTTCCGGAACGAGCCGATTGCCCCTGGCGAACACCTTGGTGATCTTGGACTCGGTGAAGCTGACGCAGCCCTGGCCCTCGCCCGGCTCCCAGTACTTGCGCTCGCCGTTGGTGGAGAAGTCCATGTCGCCGGCGAATTCGGGATAGGTCCGGCATTCGATGTCGAGAATCGGCGCGCTGTCGTCCTTGCGGAGCAGTCCGACACCGCAGCCGTCACCGGGCACCGGAGCCTGCGCCAGCTTGCGGATATCGGTCTGGGTGAACACCGGTCCCGCGCAGTTCTGGGTCGCCGCGATCAGCGCGGTGCGGGCGGGCGTGGTCTGCAGGATCATCCGGGCCATCGCCATCATGTGCACGAACGCCGCACACCCGCCGTTGTGCACGTCGTAGACGTACGAGGGACGGATGCCGAGCCGTCGCGCCACCTCGGGCCCGCAGCCGAGCACCGGATTGTCCGGCAGTTGGGTGTGCGTGATCAAGACGTCGACCTCGGCGATCGCGTCGGCGCCGTTGCGTTCGATCAGCGGTGCGACGGCGCGCTCGACCATGTCCACCGCGGTCTCGTCGCGCGCGACGTGGTGGCGGCCCTTGGGCGAGCGGAACATGACGTTCTTCGCCATCCGGTCCGAGCGCGAGAACTGGGTGAAGTACTCGGTGCCGACCGGCTCGCCCGGTAGGTACGAGGCCACGTCGACGAGACTGACCTCAGGGAGATGTTGTTGCGTGGTGGTCACTCGAGCCTCACTTCATCCAGTCGGGCTTGATCGGCAGGCCGTGCGCGGCCCGGTACTCGCAGATGGCTTTGAGGTTGTCCATCTCCAGCTGATGCCCCGCCGAGAACATCTCCCAGAAGTCGCCGACCCACACCGGCCGGTTCGGGGGAGCGGACTCCGGGTACGGGTTGTCGTCGTAGAAGGGGTGCTTGCAGTTGACCCACAACACCACCGAACCCGGCTTGTGGAACACCAATTGCGCGTCGACCACGCGCAGCAGGTAGATCATCCACAGGTGTTGTCCCTGGTCCCAGGCACAGTGGTAGTCGACGGTCATGGCGTCGGGGTTGGCGACGGTGCGGGTGAAGATCTCGGTCTCCGAGCCCAGCCGGTCATAGGCCAGCCAGAGTCCGGGTTCGTCGGTCTCCACGAACCCGCGCAGGCTGTAGGTCCACTCCTCCAGCGACCTGGTGTCGGCGAGGTATTCGTAGACCTCGCGCGGCGGCGCGTCGATGTACGCCTGCACCGGACAGTATTCGCCGAAGATCTGCTCGTGCGGATACACCGACCGCAGCATGTCCATGATGATCGGCGTGGTCGCGTCTTTGTCGGAGTTCTCGATGCGGAGCACGCCGGGCACGGCCTGTTCCGGGATATCGCTGAGGGCGGGGAGGGAACTGGTGGTCACGGTGATACTCCTTCGGGTAGGCGTCGGCGGGCGCCGCCGCGTGGGGTTCATCGAAGATCGCGGGATTGCTCCACGGCGTTAATGAAGGGCAGGAACGGAGGAATCTCGTCGGGATCGCATTCGATCGAAAGGAACGACGGTCCTTCGGTTTCCAGGCAGCGACGCAGTGTGGCGGCAAGCTCGCCGACGGTGCGCACCGAGAACGCGGGCAGACCGGGGAACATCGCGGCGATGCCCGCGCCGAGGTCGGCCGGGCGGAATCGGTTGAAGCTGTACCGGTCCTGGTAATACAGCTGCTCCCTGGTCACGCACATGGCGTGCGCGTTGTTGTTCAACACGACGAAGGTGACCGGAAGGGCGTGCTCGATCGCGGTGTGCAACTCCATGCCGTGCATGTAGAACGAGCCGTCACCCGCGATGACCACCGTCCGCCGGACACCGTCGGTCCGCGCATGCCGCGCGAACGCGGACCCGATGCCCGCGCCGAAGGCGTAACCCATTCCGCCCATCCCGAGGGCGACCACGAACCGCCCGTCCCGCGGCACCCTGAGGTGGTGCACGACCGACGCGCCGGTGTTGCCCGCGTCGGCGAACACGTCGGTGCCCTCCGGCAATGCGGCATCGATCGCCTCGACCACATCCCGGTACCGCAGACCGGGGCCCGAGGAGTCGGGCACCCGCAGCGAAGTCAGCGGTTGCGTCGCGTGCACGCGTTCGGATCCGGTACTGCCGTCGTCCAATTCGTCGGCGAGCTCGGCGAGTGTTCGCGACAGATCGGTACTGGTCGCATGGATGGCGGGCAGATACGGTGGCGCCACGCCGATGCTCGCGACCGTTCGCTCGGCGAGCGCGGCCTCCGAGCCGGCGCGGGTGGTGACCGGCAATCGGGTGCCGACCAGCAAGCACAGGGCCGAGGACCGGATGGCCGCCGCCAGTTCCGGGTGCCCCATGGTGCCCGCGACGCCGCAGAAGGCGGGATCGGCATTGTCGTAGACGTCCTTCGCGTCCGGCGCGACGCCCACCGCGGCATCCAAGGCGGTGGCGAGGCGGGCAAGCTCGTCGCGCGCGTCGTCGCGCGCGACCTGATCGCCCGCGATGATCACGATCTTCCCGGTGTGCCGGGCCGTGGCGAGCGCGGCGCGAACACGAGCGAGTCCGGCCCGGTCGGACCGATGTGTCCTGGCGGCGGGACAGAGCGGCGCGATAGGGCCCGCGTCGGCCTGCTGCACGTCTTTGGGCAGCAGCAGCACCGCCGGGCCGCCCCGGCGGGCGGCCTGCACCGCTCTATCCAGCCGATCCGCCAGGTCGGCAGCGGTTTCCACCCGCGCGCAATAGGTGCTGACCGCGCCGAACAGACGGACCGCATCGATGGCGCCCGCGCGTCCGCTGGTGTCCTGGAAGGCGCCGTTGCCCTCCAGCGCGGTCGGGGGCTGCCCGACCAGGGCGAGTACCGGTACCCGCGACGCGAACGATTCGGCGAGCCCGGCGACGAGATTCATCGCGCCGCCGCCGGAGGTCGCCGCGACCACGCCCAATCCGCCTGTGCCACGGGCATATCCGTCGGCCATGGTCGCCGCGGAGAACTCGTGTTTCGCGACCACGCCGGTGACGTGGTCCGGCGCATCGAAGATCGCGTCGTACAGGTCCTCGATATTGGCGCCGTCCACTCCGAAGATGTGGCGCACGCCCAACGCCGAAACCGCTTGCACCAGATGGTCCACGACTCGAGTCCGCATCCGCACTCCCTTCCGCTGACGAAATTTCGACTGCGTACACGAGTGATACGGACCTGGTCGCCGAACGGTTCAACGGCGGATCAGAAGATGTGCCGACCAACCTTGCGTGTACGTATACATCTACGTATAGTTGGGACATGCCCAACAAGACGATCTACGTGGCCGATGACGACCTCCCGCTCTTCCAGCGCGCGCAGGAGTTGGTCGGCGGCAACCTCTCGGGGGCGGTGGTCACGGCGCTGCGCCGGTTCATCGAACTCGAGGAGGGGCGGCTGGAGGGCTATGACGAGATCGTGCTCAAGGTCGGTCGCGATGGTGTGCGACAGGTCCGCTTCTCCGGGACCCTGCTAGGGGAGTGGCACGAGGTGAACGATACGCGCATCGAGCACGTCCAGGTGTATCGCAGCCGCAAGGGCAAATTCGTGATGCACGCCCAGTATTCGAACTGGGACGAGTATCCCGCCGAGGCGGGCACGAATTGGCTCAAGGACTGGCGAGACCCGAAAAGCTGGCGGCGTTTGCTCGGCGTCGGGCAGCAGGACTGGGGTGACTTCATCTTCGTCGTGGTGGATTCCCTCGACGAGTTGAAGGACCGACTGCCCGACAAGCTCTACCGGCGGGTGGTCGACGTGGCCGAAGGGCCGAAGATCGAGGACCTGGATATCTAACCGCCGCAACCGAATCGACTGACGCCGCGCCCCAAAAGGGTGCGGTGTGGATAACACATGCCCATATGCGCATAGTGAAATGTATGTCAGAAAGGAAAGACCATGGTGAACGGCCATCGCGTGCCCGCCGTCTCGGTGCGCGGCCTGCGGAAATCGTTCGGCGAGCAAGTCGTGCTCGACGGGATAGACCTCACCGTCCCGGAGGGAACGGTCTTCTCGCTGCTCGGGCCGAACGGCGCGGGCAAGACCACCACCGTGCGGATCCTGACCACACTGATCCCTCCCGACGCGGGCGAAATCCGGGTGGGCGGCCATGATCTCACCGCCGAGCGCAAGCAGGTGCGCGCGCAGATCGGCGTGACCGGGCAGTTCTCGGCGGTCGACGAACTGCTCACCGGCCGGGAGAACCTGCTGCTGATGGGCGATCTGCATCATCTGTCCCGGCGGGACAACCGCAGGCTGGCGGCGGATCTGCTGGAGCGCTTCGACTTGGTCGACGCGGCGGACAAGACGGCGTCCACCTATTCCGGCGGCATGACCAGGCGCCTCGATCTGGCCATGACGCTGGTCGGCGATCCGCGCATCATCTTCCTCGACGAGCCGACCACCGGGCTCGATCCACGCAGCAGGCGCGCGATCTGGGACATCATCCGCGGGCTGGTCGACGATTACCGCGTCACGGTCTTCCTCACCACCCAGTATCTGGAGGAGGCCGACCAGCTCGCCGACCGCATCGCGGTGCTCGATCGGGGCAAGCTCGTCGCCGAAGGCACCGCGGCGGAGTTGAAGCGGCTGGTGCCGGGCGGCCACATCCGTCTGGAATTCGCCGATCGAGCCGCCTTGACCGCGGCGGCCGACGCGCTCGGCGCCGCGCCGGACGACGACGAGGACCTCACCCTCGCGGTGCCCAGCGACGGCGGCGTGAAGTCCCTGCGCGCCGTGCTGGACCGGCTCGACGACGAGCGAATCGAGGTCGAGGGCCTCGCCGTGCACACCCCCAACCTCGACGACGTCTTCCTCACCCTCACCGGCCACCCCACGACCGAAAAGGAACCCGTGCGATGAGCATGTCCTACGCCCTCGCCGACTCGGCGACCATGCTGCGGCGCAATCTCGTGCGTGCCAAGCGCTATCCGAGCATGACCTTCGGCGTCATCGTGATGCCGACGGTGCTGTTGCTGGTGTTCAACTTCGTCTTCGGTGGCGCGCTGGAGAAGTCGTCCGGCGGAAACTACATCGACTATCTCGCGCCGGGCATGCTGCTGATGATTCCGGCGTACATGACGGTCTCGGTCGCGGTGGCGGTCGCCACCGACACGACCAAGGGCATCGTGAACCGGTTCCGCACCATGGACATCGCGCAGTCGGCCATGCTGACCGGTCACGTGGTCGGCGCGCTGATCCAGGCGTTGATCGGCATCGCCGCGATGGCGGGCGTCGCACTGCTCATCGGCTTCCGCCCGAACGCGAACCCGGTCGAGTGGCTCGCCGTGTTCGCGCTGCTCGCGTCGGTGATGTTCGCGCTCACCTGGCTGTCGGTGGCGCTCGGCCTGCTCGCGCCGACCCCTGAGAGCGCCAGCAACTCGCCCTTTCCGCTGGTGATGCTGCCGTTCCTCGGCAGCGGCCTGGTCGCCACCGACACCATGCCCGCCGGGTTGCGTCAGTTCGCCGAATACCAGCCCTTCACGCCGTTCACCGAGACCATCCGCGGCCTGCTGATGGGTACCGAGATCGGCGCCAACGGGATCATCTCGCTCGCCTGGTGCGTCGGGCTCGCGGCGGTCGGGTACCTGTGGTCGTCCTCGATCTTCCGGCGGCAGACGCGCTGAACCGGTCGCCGACGCAGAGATCCCCCGTGGGCAGCGCCTGGCGGGGGATCGCTCGTCGCTCAGACCGTGCCGGTGAGCAGAACCTTTCCGGTATTCGCCGCGCGGATGTCGACCGAGCGGATCTGGTCGGGCGGGCCCTCGATGGTCTGATCGATGGTCAGCTCGGTGCCGGGGCTCGCGGGCCACTGGCCGAGCTGCTGCTGCAGACCGTTGATCCGGGTGGCGTACAGCACGAGATTCGGGTTGTAGGGCAATGGCTCGCCGGGGGGATAGCTGCAGGTCATCACGAGTCGCGTCTGGTCACCCGCCGGGATGAGCTTGAAGCTCGCCGAGACCGGAGTCGGCTCGACCGGCGTCATCTGACGTTCGGCGAACGCCTGCTCGCTGGTGCCCGGCCCCGGCGCGTTGTGCGTTCCGGACACCGTGACCGCGATCGGAACCGCGATCGCCACCGCGGCCGCGGCCGAGGCCAGCGCGATGCCGACCGACGCCCACCCGCTGCGGCGGCGCCGCCGCTCGGCCGCGTCGGCCAACCGCGATGGCGGCGGGAACTCGGGCATCGGCGGCGGCGGTGGTTCCGGCGCGGCGTGCGCGGGCGGCTCGATCATCGTCGTCGCGATGTCGGCATCCACGAGGGCGAGCATGCCGGGCAAGCCCGCCAGCTCGGCCACGGACGCCCGACAGTCGGGGCAGCTCGAGAGATGGCTCTCGTACTGCAAACGCTCGTGGCGGGTCAGGGACCCGAGCACGTACGGGGCGTCCCACGTGCTGAAATCGTCGGTGATATCTGTCACTGGTTTGTCACCCCCATCTCCTGTAATGCCAGGCGCAATGCGCGCATGCCGTAGTGCATCCGGGACTTCACCGTGCCCGCGGGGACGTCGAGTTCCTCGGCGATCTGGTGGGTCGACAGTCCCCGGTAGTAGGCCCGCACGATCACCTCGCGATGATCGGCGCTGAGCCTGCCGAGCGCGTCGGCGACCAGCCAGCCGTCCAGCGCGCGGTCGGACTGGTCCGGGGTCGCCCGCTCGGGCGGGTTGTCGGTGCGGAATTCGCGCCTGCTGCGGGCGCTGCGGTGCTCATCCACGGCGAGATTGCGCGCCACGGTGAACAACCACGCCCGCGCCGACGTGGTGGACTGATCCAAGACGTTCGGGCGTTGCCATGCTCGCAGCAACGTTTCCTGCACGATGTCCTCTGCCCGTCCCGGGTCCCGAACCAGGCCGAGCGTGTACCGCCACAACGGGGTGGCGTGTTCGCGATAGAGAGCCCGCATCAATTCGGATTGATCGTCGGGCTGTCCCGTCTCGCCACGTTTCTTGCGCACAACTGGATACCTCTCCGCTCGAGTTGCGGGGCCGGTCGGTGGGCGCACCCGATGCGTCACCCATGCTTTCGCCGGTTCAGTTGTCGTGTCTCATGCCGTGTCTCCTTCGATCCTTTCGAGGAGTACACGTGCTCAGTTGCGTTCGAGTTCAATCGGGTGTGTCGCGAGCAGGGACAGCGGGAGCGGCTGGCGGCGCAGCACGTGCGCCCACAGGTCGGGGCGGCCGGTGCTGATCGGATCGGACGGCAGGGCCGATACCACGATCCAGTCGTCGTTCTCCAACTCGCCCTCCAGCTGCCCGAAGGTCCAGCCGGCGTAACCCGCGAAGATCCGGATGCCCTCGACCAGTGGGCCGACCCGCTCGGGGTCGGCGTCCAGGTCGACCAGCACGACGCGTCCGTCGATGCGGCGCAGCCCGGGGACACCATCGATCCGGGCGCCCACCCGGACCGTGCCCAGGCACAGCGCGGCGTCCCGTTTCACCGGGCCGCCGATGAACAGCGTGCGTGGGGCCGCGACCGCGTCGGTCCAGCGCGGCAGCACCTCGTGCACGGCCGTGTCGCTCGGGCGGTTCAGCACGACACCGAGACTGCCCGCCTCGTTGTGCTCGATGATGTAGACGACGGTGCGCCGGAAGGTCGGCTCGACCAGTTCGGTGGCCGACACCAGCAGCGTCCCGGCACGAACCACCTGCTCACCGTGCCGGAAATCGCGTCGCCTGCGGTCGCCGTGCCCGCCGCGAGTCTTCCGATCGTCCGGGTCTTCTGCGCGTGCCACTCCGACATCATCGCAGCTGTTCGCCCACAATGCGCCTTCTGCGGCCCACTTGTGTGTTCCGGATTTGCCGAACGGGTCGCGGACCGGGCGCCGGACGTCACGTTGCGCCACCGCCGCCACATCGTAGAGTCCACGTCATGGAACTGCCCGAGGTGCGCCTCGAGAACAACGACGCCGTGTACGACTTCTATCGCGAGCACCGTCAGAACCGTCTGAAGGCATGGGGTGCGTACGCCATTCTCGCCCGCCGCTACCATCCGCGCGTCACCTACGCCGAGGGCGCGCGCGAAGCGCTCCGCACGGTGATCAGGCAGAACAGGCCGCTGCTGATCGCGATCAACCACCTTTCCGAGAGCGATCCGTACACCGTGGCGGCGGCCGCGTGGCGCAGCGGACTACGCCGGGTGATCGGCCGGGTGCGCGTGCTGGCCAAGGACGAACTGTTCGCCGACCCCGATCAGCGGCGCAAGATCGACATGATGGGCGGCATCCCGGTGTTCCGCGGCAAGGATCACGGCATTCGCGCGGTGAACGCCGCGGGACAACTCATGATGGACGTCTGCGCGGAGCGGATGGCCCGTGGCGACGGCATCGCGGTGTTCCCCGAGGGCACCTGCAACGACGTGGACCCCTCCCGCGTGCAGGCGGTTGGCAGCGGCATCGGGCACATCGCCTTCCGGGCGATGAAACTCGGCGCCGAGCCCGTGCTGGTGTCGATGGCGCTGAGCTACGGTCCGCGCACGGACCCGGCGGTGCAGCCGACGAAAGAGGAGGCCAAGGGAGCCAGCTTCTACTTCAATGTCCCGGTGCTCGATTTGCCGCCCCGGCCCGGCGACATCGCCCGGCTGGTGCGCACCGATCTGCAACAGGCGCTCGACGGCGCTGTCGCGGCCTACTGAGGCAGGTTCAGCCGGTCGCGCGCCCAGTGCGGCACCATCACCAGGTATTCGGGGCGGGTCTCGATGAAATGGTGGACCGCCCGGCACATGGGCAGCGCGCCGAGCTTGTCGTCGCGGGTGCTGTCGAGCGCGGTCTCGATCAACAGCCGCGCATAGCCCTGCCCCTCGTAGCGCGGATAGATCTCGGTGTGCACGAACGCGCGCTCGGAGGCCGTGTCCTGGTATTCGGCGTAGCCGGCGATCGCACCGTCGACGTAGATCTCGAAACGTTCCAGTGCGGTGTTGTTGCTGACCTCGGTCGACATGGCTCGACGCTACTCTGTGCGCCGGTGTCCCGGTAAATCACGCACGCGGCGGGGCGGAATCCCGCCACCGACTTGTCTGTCCGGGCGGGCCTGCGCAGAATGCTCTTGGTCGGGTCCGTCGTCGCGCGCGAGCGGGCAGGCTCGGGGAGGTACCGGAATATGTTGAGGACACCGCGCGTTTCGCGGGTCGCGGCCGCCGTCGTCGCCGTGGGCCTGCTCGGTGGATCGATCGTCGCGGGCGTGGCGGACGCCGCGCCGGGTGTCGCGTTCGGCAAGTGCCCCGAGGGTTCCGTGCCCGCCGATCGCGGCGTGCAGTGCGCCGTCGTGAGCGTGCCGATGAACTACGCCGACCCGGATGGCGCGAAGATCGAGCTGACGGTCAGCCGCATCGCGGCTACCGGCGAGCGGGAAGGTGTGCTGTTCGCCAATCCCGGTGGGCCGGGCGCGGATGCGCTGGACTATTGGGCGCGCCGGTTGGACGTGTTCCCCGCCGCGCTGGCCGAGCATTACGACCGGATCGCCGTCCAGCCGCGCGGACTGCGTTGGGCGACACCGCTGCAATGCGGCACGAGCGCGAAGAACGGGGAGGGGCAGCAGGTCTCGCTCGGCGGCGGCAACCGCGACGAGATCAAGAAAGCCTGTGACGCGGCGCAGCCCGGCTACCTGGACACCATCACCACCGAGAGCACCGCGCGCGACCTCGACGCCGTGCGTTCCGCGCTCGGCTTCGAACGGATCGACTACCTCGGCACGTCCTACGGCACCTACCTCGGCGCGGTGTACGCGGCACTGTTCGGCGACCACGTGGACCGGATGATCCTGGACTCCAACGTCAACCCGGACTGGGTGTGGACCGAGGAGTTCGCCCAGCAGCAGGTCGCGGGCAAACAGCGCCTGGACGATCTGTTCGCCTGGATCGCCGACCACGACGGCGAATACCACCTCGGCGACACGGCGTTGCAGGTCTACCGCACCTGGGTCCGGTTGGCGGCAGGACAGGGCGGCGGTTGGTACGCCAACCTGACACCGCCGCCAGCGAGCATCGCCGACCTGCCCGGCGTGCTGCCGGAGCCGTTGGCGGAGATCGCCCGGGACGGCTACACCGGCGGCGTAGAGCAACTCGGCAAACTGCAGAATCTGTTGCGCACCTTGGTGAGCGGCGGCGTATCCGCGCAGGTTCCGTTGCTCGGCGCCACCACCGTGGCCACCTATACCCGCACCTTCTGGCCCACCTTCGCCCGCGCGATGGCCGACGCCGCTGCCGACCCGGCGAACGTGCAGCGGTTGCGGGCCATCGAGGGCGCGACTTCGACCGACCCCACCGGGCGGTTCGTGTTCAGTGCCATCACCTGCAACGAGAACGCCGTGGCAGGCAGGCCGGAACTGCTCGGCGCGGCGGCAGGCACCATCGCCTCCGGCGGCAACGCCATGGACGCGCGCGCCGACCTGGTGCGCTCGGGGATGGCCTGTGGTTCCTGGAAACCCGTGACGAAACCGGTGCCGATCACGGGCGCCGGGCTGCGCGCCCCGCCCCTGGTACTGCAGAGCCGCCACGACGCGCTGACCAAGTACGAAGGCGGCCCGGCCATGGCCACGGCGCTGGGCGGCGCGCTGGTCGTCGTGGACGGCGGCGACCACGGCACGTTCGGTCGCGGCAATCCGGCGGTGGACGAGGCCGTGCTCACCTACTTGCGCACCGGAAAGGTCGGCATCACACGGGCCGACGAGGCTCCGCTGCCCACACGCTGAAAGTCCGACCCCACGAAAGTGGTTCGTGACCGCTGTCCGACATCGCGAGCTGGGACTCATGGCGGCGCAAAAGCAACTCGTCATCTCGATCGGGCCGACGTTGTCCCCGCCCGCTGTCGATCCGGCCCGCGGGGTCGGTCGGAGTGCGGCGACCGGCGTGCAGGTCCGGATGTTCCTTGCCCGTCGACGCCGGTGCGATTTCACGTCGCGCAGTTCAGCGATATCCGCCGGTCAGGACACTGTTCACCGCTTTCGTGTGCGGAGTCCACGCTTGTCCGAGGTCGGCGAAGACGACGGCTGTGGCGGATGTGTCGTGGTGCGACCGGCCCGGTCGCGTCCGAGAATGTGGGGATGACACCCGCTGCGCGAGTCATCCTCGCTCCGGACAAGTTCAAGGGGTCGCTCGCCGCGCCCGAGGTGGCGGCGGCGCTGGCTGACGGTTTGCGGCGGAGCGCGCCGGAGACCGAGATCCGGCAGCTGCCGGTCGCAGACGGCGGTGACGGCACGGTCGAGGCGTTCGTCGCGGCTGGTTGGGCGCGGGTGGAGGTGACGGCTCCGGGGCCGACGGGGGTTCCGCGTCGCACATCCTATGCCCGGCACGGTGCGACCGCGGTCGTCGAACTGGCATCCGTGGTCGGACTGTCGATTTTGCCCGAGCGTCGACTGGACCCGTTGGGCGCGAGCACATACGGGCTCGGCGTCGTGCTGGCGCATGCCATGGAGCACGGCGCGACCGATATCGTGCTCGGTCTCGGTGGCAGCGCCTCCACCGACGGCGGCGCGGGCATGGTGCAGGCGCTCGGCGTCCGCGTGCTCGATGCCGACGCACGGGAATTGCCGCGCGGCGGAGCGGTCCTCACCCGTGCCGCGCGTCTCGACCGTTCCGGCTTGCACCCCGGCGTCGCGGAAACGACGTTCACGCTGGCTTGCGACGTCGACAATCCGCTACTCGGGCCCACCGGCGCGGCGGCGGTGTACGGGCCGCAGAAGGGCGCAGGGCCCGCCGAGGTCGATGTCCTCGAATCCGCTCTCGGCACTTGGGCGCGACTCGTCGGCCCGGAGTTCGCGCGGCTGCCCGGCGCGGGCGCGGCGGGCGGTACCGGTTTCGGCGCGCTCGCCGTGCTGGGCGCGCGGGTCCGCAGCGGCATCGAGGTCGTGCTCGAACTGCTCGATTTCCCCGCCCTGCTCGCTACCGCCACCCTCGTGGTGACCGGTGAGGGATCGCTCGATCGGCAGAGCTTGCACGGCAAAGCGCCGGTCGGCGTGTGCGCGGCCGCGCGTAAGGCCGACGTCCCGGTGATAGCCGTGGCGGGCCGCACGCTGCTCACGCCCGACGAGATCCGGGCGGCGGGCTTCGCGGACTGCTACGCGCTCGCCGCTCTGGAGCCCGACCCGGAACGGTCGATGGCCGAGGCGGCGTCGCTGCTCCGACGCGTCGGCGCGCGGATCGCCGCCGACCGGCTGGATTAGCTCGCCGACGCCAGCGTGCTCGCGGCCAGTTGGTGCTTGTGCCGTTCGCCCCATTCCTCGAGCGGGCGCAGTGCCGCGGCCAACTCCTCGCCGAGCGGCGTGAGCGAGTACTCCACCCGGGGCGGGACCTCGGGATAGACCTCGCGGTGCACCACACCGCTGGCCTCGAGCTGACGCAGGTTCTCGGCGAGCACCTTCTCACTGACTCCGTCGAGCAGCTTGCGGATCTGGCCGAAGCGCTGGGGGCCGATGCCGAGGACCCACATCAGGTGCATCTTCCACTTGCCGCCCACGACATCGATCGCGACCGTCATGCCGCACACTTCGTGATCCGCGTCACTGCTCATGCCCACCGCGCTCCTCTGACCTCGTTTCGAACCTCGAGGTAAGCAACCGCACCTCCACGTTCGGTCTTCCCGACTCTACCTGCGGGAACGACGATGAATTCCGGCGCCGACGCAAGTAACCGACGAGAACCGAAGGGACACATCATGTCCGAACAGACCACCGCCCGCGCTGTCTCCGTCGTCGGCCTCGGGCCGATGGGGCAGGCGATGGTCCGGGCCTTCCTGGCCGCGGGCGTCGAGGTGACGGTGTGGAACCGCAGCCCCGAGAAAGTCGACGCCATGGTCGAAATCGGCGCGAAGCGCGCCGCGACCGTCGCCGCCGCCCTCGATGCCAACGAGGTCACCGTGCTCAGCCTGACCCACTACGCGGCGATGTACGACGTGCTCGGTCCGGCGACCGGCCACCTCGACGGCAAGGTGATCGCGAACCTGTCCTCCGACTCGCCGGAGCAGGCGCGAAAGGGTGCGGCGTGGGTCCGCTCGCACGGCGCGCAGTTCCTCTCCGGCGGCGTCATGTCGGCGGGGGACAACATCGCGCATCCGGCGTCCTACATCTTCTACAGCGGCCCGCGTGCGGTGTTCGACGCCCACGCCGAGCTGCTGCGCCCCTTGAGCCCGCAGGAGTACCTCGGCGCGGACGACGGCCTGGCCCAGATCTTCTACCAGGGGCTGCTGACCATCTTCCATCCCTGGTTGCTCGCCTTCGACCAGGCCACGGCGATGATCGATCGGTCCGGTCACGATGTCGCCGCGTTCGTCCCGTTCGCGATCCGCTCGGCCGCCGCCTTCCCCTACTTCATGGAGGAGCACTCGGTCGCCAACAAGAACGGCGGCTGGGCGTCATTGGCCAGTCTGAAGATGATGGACGCGGGCGCGCAGCACGTTATCGACGCGAGCGAGGAAATCGGCGTCGACGCCGTCCTCTCGCACACCGCCCAGGGGCTGTGGCGCAAGGCCATCGCCGCCAGCGAGCGGGCCGGAACCCCCATTTCCACCTACGCCCTGCTGCGCGACCCCGCCTGACGTCGCGGAGTCGGCCGGGTCCTCGCACTGTCGACGCGAGGACCCGACGGGGTCTTCTGCTTCCCAGGGGTTGATATGCAGCCTTGTGGTTGCCTATGGTGTAAATAGGCAGCCGCAAGGCTGCATGTTGGAAAGGTGGGCGATGGACGAGGTGTTTCGGGCGCTGGCCGACCCGAGCAGGCGGCGGCTGCTGGACAGCCTGAATGCCCGCAACGGTCAGACACTGCGGGAGTTGTGCGCGGGGCTGGCGATGGCCCGCCAGTCGGTGAGCAAGCATCTCGCGGTGCTGGAGGCGGCCAACCTCATCACGACCCGGCGCAGTGGCCGGGAAAAACTGCACTACCTCAATGCCGAGCCCATCAACGCCATCGCCGAACGCTGGATCGACCGGTACGACCGCGAGCGCGTGAACGCGCTCGCCGACCTGAAGAGAGCACTGGAGGAACAACCCATGGGCGACAACGCATTCGTCTACACGACCTACATCAAGACCACCGCCGAAAAGCTCTGGCAAGCGCTGACCGATCCGGCGTTCACCAACCGCTACTGGGGCGCGAGCTTCGACACGGACTGGCGTCCCGGATCGGAAATGACTTGGCACCAACAGAACTGGAGCAGCAAGGATCCCGAACAAGTGGTGCTGGAGGCCGAACCGTACCGCCGCTTGTCCTACACCTGGCACACCTTCGACCCGGCCTTCGCCGAGACGTTCGACATGAACCCCGACGACGTCGCTGCCTGGTCCCGTGAGCCCCGCTCGAAAGTGACGTTCGAACTAGAGCCTCGGGGCGAGACCGTCAAGCTGACCGTCATCCACGACGGCTTCGAACCGAACAGCCGAGTCCTCGAAGGAATCACCACCGGCTGGCCCAGCATCCTCTCCAACCTCAAAACCCTCCTGGAAACCGGCGAACCCCTCCCGGCCCCATAGGCCCTTCGGAAGCACGAAGAGAGCAGTGCTCTTGACTTGTCGCGCCCTTCGTGGAACACTTCTCTCTATAGAGAGCAGTGCTCACAACAGGGAGTAGTCATGGACCTCAACACCCGCTACGTCGGCCCCGCCGGATTCGACGCGGTCTTCAACCGGATCGCCAACCTGCTGCCCAAGCTGGGCATCAGCGTGATGGGGTCGCGGCTGCTCGCGGTGCGCGGGCGCAAGAGCGGGGAATGGCGCACGACGATGGTGAACCTGATGGTGCGCGAGGACGGCGAGCGCTTCCTCGTCGCGCCGCGCGGGCACACGCAGTGGGTGCGCAACCTGCGCGTGGCGGGCGGGGGCGAGTTGCGGCTCGGCCGCAAGGTCGAGGTGTTCACCGCCACCGAGGTGCCCGATGCCGACAAGGTGCCCCTGCTGCGCCTCTACCTGCGGAAGTGGGGCTGGGAGGTCGGCAAGTTCTTCGAGGGCGTGACCAAGGACGCCACCGATGAGGAACTCGCCGCCATCGCGCCGGGGTTCCCGGTCTTCCAGCTGAAGTGAGCTCAGCGCGAGCGGGCCAGGAATTCGATGGCGGCGGCGTAACCCTGGATGCCCATTCCCGCGACCACGGCGGTCGCGATCGGAGAGATGTAGGAGTGGTGCCGGAACTCCTCGCGTGCGTGCACATTGCTGATATGCACCTCGACGATCGGGAGTTCCGGGATCACCAGCGCGTCGCGGAGCGCCACCGAGGTGTGGGTGAGGCCGCCGGGGTTGATCACGATGCCCGACTCGGCGCCGCGCGCCTGGTGGATGCGATCGATCAGCGTGCCTTCGGAGTTGGACTGGAAGGCGACGATCTTCCGGTCGAACTTCGCCGCGGTCCGTTCGCACAACTCCACGACGTCCTCCAGCGTCGCCGACCCGTACACCTCCGGCTGCCTGGTGCCGAGCATGTTGAGGTTCGGGCCGTTGAGAACCAGGATCGGGCCCGGTGTCGCGTCCGCGGTCACAGCCATGCACGGCAAGATACCGCGTCACACCGCGCCGCCCGGCCGGGCCCGACCGGCTACAGCCCCTGCGGGCCTTCCGAACGCAGGTCGTCGACCTTGCGCATGGCTTCGCGCAATTCCTCTAGCCACGTCTCCGCGTGCTTGCCCGCCAGTTTCACCGTCCAGGCGAGCGCGTCGGCGCGGGAACGGGCGACGCCGGCGTCGACCAAGGTGTCGAGCACCTTGCGTTCCGGCTGACGCAACCGGGTCATCACGGGCACGGCCAGGTGGGTGAACAGAATCCGTTCCCCGTCCACCGAGACGCCCCAGGCCACATTGCGCCGGTAGCGGTGCTGCGCTTCGTTCGCGATCTGCATCCGGGCGGGCCGGGTGGACTCGCGGAACCGGGCGACCGCTCCCTCCTTGGTCGCGCGGGGAACGTCTTCGGTCGAGGCTTCGGAATCGTCGGCGTCCGGCTTCTTCTCCGGCTGCGGAATCGGCAGCTCACCGATGACGACGATCTCGTCCCGGTCGATCTCGATCACCGGCGGACCGGTGAACCAGTCATTTGGCAATCTTCCGGCGAACCAATCCGGTACGTCCGACGGGTCCGGCAGGTCGGCTTGCTGCCAACCGCCCGTTCGACCGAAACCCCGGCCGCGGTGTGCGTTTCTCATGGCGGGTCACCTACTTACTGTGGTGCGTTGCTTTCAGTGATTACAAGATTACGTCGCAAACCACGCGGGGGAGTTGCGCTCAGTGCGAACAAGGGTCCGGTTGCTTCGCTCCGGACCCGTCGGGGTATTTATTGATACGAAACGTCGAGTCGGGTAGTAACCGCGCGACTTTTCGAGAAGGCCGGTACGGTAGCGGCGCCGGTTGCCGCCAACGGGCTGGACGATGATCATGAAAGGCCCCCCGAGATGCGTCATCCCGGGGCAGAATTGGGATGCTGAGCATGGGTAACGTCCGCGCTACGGAGGCATCGCGGTCTGGTCTTTTTCGGGTACGGTGGTCTTGTTACTGGAGTGACAAGAGTGAAGAGTGGGCGACATGGACGTGTGGGGATCCCGCCGCTTTCGTGTTCGCGGCGCAATGGCACTCATGGGGGTGGCGGCGCTCGCGCTCGGGATCGGGTCGTGCGGGATACACGAGAAGCAGAATGAAGCGGAAGCGGTCGTAGAGCGCTTCACGGACCTGCTCGACGATCAGGACTACACCAAGGCGGCAGACCTGACGTCGTACCCCATCGCGGCCACAGCAACTCTGAAGCAAATGTTCGAGGGGTTGCACGGCGCCAAGGTCGACTACCGCAAGACCCAGTTCATCGGCCTGGACGCGCAGTCGGCGATCTTCAGCATGGACGTCGAGTGGAGCTTCGGCGAGCGCAAGACCTGGAATTACAGTCTCGAGGGCAACGTGCGCAAGCTCGCCATCGGCTGGCGGATCTCCTGGGAGCCCGCGGTCGTGATGCCGCAGCTGGCGCACAACCGGACGGTGCGGCTGGTGCGCACCTATCCGACGCCGGCGCCACGGGTCAACGACATCGCCGGTGAACCGCTGATGACCGAGCAGACCATCAACGTCGTCAAGCTCGATCCCGCCAAGATGCCCGACCCGGTCGCGTCGACCGACGCGCTGGCCAAGGCCATCGAGCCGGTCGCGCCGCTGATCACCGGGCCTGCGCTGATGCAGCAGCTGGCCACCTCGCAGGGCAAGCCGATCATCGCGGTGAACTTGCGCGAGGGGGACTTCGCGATCCTGGAGCCGCGGATGGCGCCGATACCCGGCGTGGTGATGGAGAAGCAGCCACGGCTGATCTCCGCCGACCGCCGGGTCTGGTCGCCGATGCTGGACGCGCTGCGCAAGGTGCAGCAGGAGAGTCAGGAAGCGCATTCCGGTTGGGGCGTGCAGCTGTTCGAGCAGGATGGGCGGTTCATCACGCAACTCGCCGGTCAGCAGGGTCCGCCGGGACCGGACATCGCGGGCACGATGGACCAGCGCTTGCAACGTGCCGCCGAGGACGCGGTGGTCAGCGTGCCCACGCAGGCCTCGATCGTGGCGATCCAGCCGTCCACGGGGGCGGTGGTGGCGGTCGCGCAGAACAGCCAGGCCAGTGAGCACGGCTCGGTGGCGTTCACCGGACTGTATCCGGTGGGCGGCAACATGGACCTGTTCCGCGCCGTCGCGGCGTCGGCGAAGAACAAGGCGCCGCAAGATGTCTCGGTGCAGGACGCGGCCGAGGCGGCGACCGCGCTCGGCGTCGGCATCGACTTCAAGGTGCCCGGCCTCGACGAGGTGACCGGTCGTCTGGCCATCGCGGGGCGCAGCGCCGAGCAGGTGCTCCAAGGCGGTGGTTCGGACGCTGTCCTGGCCAGCCCGTACGGCATGGCCATCGCCGCGGCCGCGATCGCGCGCGGGGCCGTGCCGCCGCCGATGATCGAGGCCGGACGCCCGAGCGCCACCGACGCCCGGCTCGACCCGCTGCCGCCGCAGACCGCCGACCGGCTGCGCGGCATGCTGCGCGACGCCACGAACGCCCCGGAACTGGCGAGCGTGCGCCGCTACCGCGACGTCGCCGCGTTCGCCGCGACCGCGGGTCCGGACGGGTGGCTGATCGGGTCGATGGGCGATCTGGTCTTCGCGATCCACATCAACGACGTGGACAGCAAGGACGCGACCGCGCGGATGGCGGCCAGAATGTTGCAGGCGCTGGCGACTCCGGAGCCGTGATCACCGCACGGCTTTGTACACCGCGCGCCAGCCGAGCAGGAACACCGCGAGCACCACACCGGCGACCAGCACGAAGCTGACCGCTGTGCCCTGACCGCTGACCACGCGCAGCAGCATGCCCCCGACCAAGGTGCACGCCCAGATCACGACTCCGGCGGGCCACAGCGGGGTGATGTCGAAGCGCGCGTCGCCCGCGGCGGCGCGCCACCGGAGCGCCACGACCAGCCAGCCGACGACCAATCCCGTCGCGAACGGCCACACGGTGCGCAGCAGCCCGGCGAGCACCGCTTCGTCGTGGCTGCGCCTGCCGATCGCGCAGAAGACGACGACGAGCAGCGCATCGACCACGAAGGGCACCAGTTTCCTCACGCGGGCCAGCGTAACGGCAGCCAGGACGCGGCTTCCGTCACAGCCGCCGCTGCTCGAACTCCTTCTCGAACTCCGCGTCGTCGGCCTGCGGCCTACGGAACAGGAACAGGAACACGATCCACCCTGCGATAGCCACCAGGATGAAGCTCACCATCCGATAGACGAACGCCGCGGCGACCGCCTGCGCGGCGGACAGACCCGCGGCGGCGGTGAGGCCGTAGATCAGCGTCGCGTCGACGTAGACGATGCCGCCCGGCGCGAACGGAATGGACCCGACAGCCTTGCCCACGGCGAACGCGAGCAGCAGACCGGCGATGCGCGGATCGGCGCCGACCGCGTAACAGGCCGCGCCCAGGCAGGCGACGTCGGCGAAACGATGCACCAGCGCCCAGAGCGTGACCAAGACGCCGTCGCGCTTGCCGAGCTCGACCGACTCCAGCTGACCGAGCATGTCCTCGATCTTGGCGGCGCCGTGCTCGGGCGGGCGTTTGCGCAGCCGGTTGACCAGCGCCAGCAGGTTGCGCAGCAACGCGTCGAGCGAACCGGGATTGCGTGAGACATGATTGCCCGCCCACACCAGCGCGACGACGGCGGCCAGCGAGAGGATCAGCTTCAGCGGGCCGATCTGCCCGCCCGCCAGCAGCGTGCCGCCGACGCCGAGCAGCGCTAGCCCCACCGCGGCCACCACGCCCGAGAACACCAGCTGCCAGGAGGCGACGACCGGACTGGCGCCCCAGCGTCTGGTCTGCCGGTAGGTGAACGTGGTGGAGAACACCTGGCCCGCCGGCAGGGTCACCGACATCGCCGTCGCACCGTAGACCACGGCGACGGACTTCCGCTGACTCACCGAGACGCCACCCGCGTTGAGCAACTGCTTCTGCACCCCGCCGAATCCACTCATCGACAGCGCCTGCAGCCAGATAGCGGCCGCCAGCCAACCCCAGTGGATCTCGGTGAGCTTGCGCCAGGACTCGTGGAGCCGCGGCCAGAGGTACACGCCCTCGGCGATCAGCAGGGCCAGCAGAGCGGCGCCGAGCACCCATTTCAACCAGCGGAATCTGCCACGGCGGGAACCCGCCGTGGGCGGCGGCGCAGGATCGTCTGCTCGTTCCCCGTCGGCCGTCACGCGGTCAGCCTAACGAACGCGCCGTTTCGACATCGGTATCGTCGGGCGCGTCGGCCCGTTCTCGTGGCCAGGCCAAAAGCGTTTTCCTGCGTCTGCCGCGCAGCTGTACCTCGTCGCCGGTTTCCCACTGGTCCTGCTCGCTCTCCTCGGCGAAATACAGCGCGCTGCCCGAGGCCAGCGTCCGGCCGGGACGTTCTTTGGCCAGCTCGGTGAGCCGGGACGCCTCGTTGACCGGATCCCCGATCACCGTGTATTCGAAGCGGTTGGCCGCGCCGATGTTCCCCGCGACGGCCAGTCCCGCCGAAACACCGATGCCGATGTCCAGGCCGGGAACTTCCCGCAGGGTCTCGCGCAATTCGCGCGCGGCGGCGAGCGCGGCGGTCGGCGCGTCCGGGCGGTCCAGCGGCGCGCCGAAGATGGCCAGCGCCGCGTCGCCGACGAATTTGTTGACGAAGCCGTGGTGGCGGTCGATCACATCGACCACGATGCGGAAGAACTCGTTGAGCAGGCTCACCACCTCGGTGGGCGGCCGCTCTGCCGCGGTGGCGGTGGACCCGACCATGTCGACGAACAGCACCGCGACGAACCGGGTCTCGCCGCCGAGTTCGGTGCCGTAGTCCAGCGCCCGCTGCGCCACCTCTTCGCCGACGTGCTGACCGAACAGTTCCTGCAGCTGACGGCGCTTGGCCGCCTCCTCCATCATCCGGTTGAAGCCGACCTGCAACAGGCCGATCTCACTGCCGTCGAAGACCTCGACCTGCACGTCCCGCGCCCCGGCCTGGACCCGGTCGATGGCCTGGCTGAGCTGGCGCACCGGGTCGGAGATGCTCGAACCGGTGAGCATGGACAGAGCGAGCGCCTGCATGATCACCACGCCGCACAGCAGCAGGATGGAGATGGCCAGCGACTGGGCGGAGAACTTCACGTCCGAGGAGATCTGGGTCACGCACAACAGCACGATGGCGATGGTGGGGGCGAAGGTGCCCATACCCCAGGTCATCCCCATCCTGGTGCCGACGCCGGGGGTGAGGGTGTGGTCGAAGGTGCCCTCGGTCAGAGCTTGGGCCGCCACCGGGCGCAGGATGCGCTCACCCAGCATGTAGGTGAAGCCGAACACGATGGTCGCGGCCATGCACTCGGTGACGATGACCGCGCCCGCCAGCGCGGGAGTGTCCCTGATGATCAGCGCGGCCAGCACGGCTCCGCCGATCAGCCACAGCGCGAGGTGCAGGATCGCCTGGCGCAGCGGTGCGTGCAGCGCGGCCATCTGCTCCTGGCGGCTCGGCGGTCCGCCGCGCATCTGCCAGCGCATCACCGGGCGCAGCATCAGCGCGGACGCGGCCATGCTGAGCAGGCCGCCCGCCACGAAGACGACGGCCGGAATCAGCAGGCCGGTGCTCCTGGCACCGGTTGGCTCGCCCTCGGGGACGGGTAGTCCGTACTGGATGAAGGCCCACACCAGAACCGCGCCGAAAGCGTTCGCCAGCAGCATCGATGTCAGGTACAGCGGCCAGCGCGTTCGCATGGTCTGTTTGACCGCTTCCAGAGGCGCCGACACGGGGTCCAATCTAGCGTTCCGGTCCCGTCGGCCTGTCCGCGGCGCTGACCGCCGGTGAAGGCCGACAGGCTACGGCCGGGCCGATCAGGCGTACCTCCGCCTTCGCTCCGGCCATGCGCGGGCGAAGGACGGACTACGTCCGACAGCACCCGTTAGGCGTACCTCCGCCTTCGCTCCGGCCATGCGCGAGCTGAAGACGGACTACGTCCGACAGCACCCGTTAGGCTCACGGAGGTGACCGACCCGAAGCCAAGTCCAGAGCGGAAAATCACGCTGTCGCGGCCCGCGGCGGAGACGGTGCACCCGATCGTCCGGGTATCGGCGGAGTGGGGCTGGCGGCTGCTGGTGCTGTTCGCGCTGGGGCTCGCGGTCACGGCGATCGTGCAGAAATTGGCGACCGTGGTCATCCCGCTGGCCATCGCGCTGCTCGCGGCGGCGTTGCTCGCGCCGCTGGTGGACTGGATGCAGCGATTGGGCGTGCCGCGCTCGGTGGGTGTCTTCGTCGCGCTGGTCGGGTCGATCGGCGTGGTCGCGGGCATCATGACCTTCGTCGTGGAACAGTTCGTCGCCGGTGTGCCGCAGCTGTCGAACAAGTTCACCGACAGCATCCACCAGATCCAGGACTGGCTGATCAACGGCAGGCTGCATCTGAGCAACGAGCAGATCCGCAACGTGGGCGACGCCATCGTCAAGGCGATCCAGTCCAATCAGGACAGTCTGACCAGCGGGGCGCTCACCACCGCCACTGTGATCGGCGAATTGCTGACCGGCACCTTCCTGACGCTGTTCATCCTGATCTTCTTCCTCTACGGCGGCGATCAGATCTGGGAGTTCGTCACCAGGATCGTGCCCACCGACCATCGCGAGCGGGTCCGCACCGCCGGGCGGCTCGGGTTCGGCACGCTGGTCGGGTTCGTCCGCGCGACGGTCGTGGTCGCGGCGGTGGACGCCATCGGCATCGGCGCCGGTCTGGCCATTCTCGGTGTGCCTTTGGCGTTGCCGCTGGCCTCGCTGGTGTTCATCGGCGCGTTCATCCCGATCATCGGCGCGTTCCTGGCCGGATTCATCGCGGTGTTCATCGCGCTGGTGACCAAAGGGCTGGTCACCGCCCTGATCGTGCTCGGCATCATCATCGCCGTGATGCAGCTCGAGGGCCATGTGCTGCAACCGCTGCTGCTGGGGCGGGCGGTCAGTATCCACCCGCTGGCCGTGGTGCTGGCGATCACGGCGGGCGTGGTGATCGGCGGGATCGCGGGCGGTCTGCTGGCGGTGCCGTTCGTGGCCGTGATGAACACGGCGATCCGGTCGTTGCTGGAAGGCCCCGAGGAACTGTACGGGGAGCTGCAGACCGGCGAGGACCATCACGGGCTGTATTCGGCCGAACCGGATCGGCCCGAGCCCGGCCGGTTCGACGTGGCCGCGACGCTGATCGAGGCGACCAAGAAGCAGGCCACGGAGTCGGCGCAGCGGAAGGCGGAGTCCGATGACGGCGCGCAAGCCGGCGACGGCACGACGAAGGGCTGAGCTGCGCTCGGCCGACGTGGCGACCACACCGCTGTGGCGGGCCGCGCAGGCGTTGCGGCTGGTCACGCTGCTGTACGCGGTCGGCCAGCAGATCGCTTCGGTGCCGTACTACACGAACCAGCGGTTGAGCTGGGTGCTCATCGCGTTGATGGCGGTGTGGTCGGGCGCTTCGGCGATCATGCTGTCGCAGTGGCATTTCCCCGAGGTGGCGCGGCTGCGCACTTGGGTGGTGATCGGCGATCACGTGGTCGTGATCGGGCTGATGGCCGCGACCCGCCTGGTCGCCGACTACGACTGGTATCACGGGCACCAGACGCTGCCCACCACGCTGTGGGCCACCAACGCCGTGATCGGCGCGGCGATCCTGCGCGGACCGTTCGCGGGCGTGCTGTCCGGAGCCTTGATCGCCGCGGTGTCGCTGACGGTGCGCGATCAGTGGGGTGAGGACGTGTGGGCGGACGCGACGGTGCCGGTGCTCGTCTCGGTGGGTCTCGCACTCGGCTTGGCCGCCAACACCGCGCGCCGCGCCCAGGACCAGCTGGAGCAGGCCGTGCGCCTGACCGCGGCGGCCGAGGAGCGCGAACGGCTGTCGCGCGAGGTGCACGACGGCGTGTTGCAGGTGCTCAGCTACATCAAGCGCCGGGGCAGCGAAATCGGCGGACCCACGGAGGAATTGGCCCTGCGCGCCGGTGAACAGGAGGTGGCGCTGCGCGTGCTGATCACCGAGCAGGCCGATCACCGGGACGCGGGCGGAGCCGAGGTCGACCTGCGGCCACTGCTGACCGCGCAGTCCACGCCGACGGTGTCGGTGTCCACGCCCGGCGATCCGGTGCGGGTCGGCCGCTGGATGGCGAACGAGATCACCTCTGCCGTGGCCACGGCGTTGTCCAATGTGGAGCTGCACGCCGGGCCGGATGCGAGAGCATATGTGTTGCTGGAGGACACCGGCGACGAAGTGGTGATCAGCGTGCGCGACGACGGCGTAGGCATCCCGCCAGGAAGGCTGGCCGAGGCGGAAGCCGAAGGGCGCATGGGAGTTTCCCGGTCCATCGTGGGGCGGATCGCGGCACTCGGCGGCAGTGCGGACCTGCTCACCGAGATCGATGGCGGGGTCGGATTCGGCACCGAATGGGAATTCCGGGTGCCCAGATGAGCGAGCGTTGGCGAGGCGCGGGCATGAGCGAAGACGGAGGCGCTGATGGCGGACCAGACGGCCGGGTCCATTTCGGTGATGGTGGTGGACGACCACCCGATGTGGCGGGATGGTGTCTCCCGCGATCTCTCCGAAGCCGGATTCCGGGTGACGGCCACGGCCGACGGTGTCGCCGCGGCGAGCAGGCGCGCCGCGGCGGTGCGGCCGGACGTGGTGCTGATGGACATGCAGCTGGCCGACGGCAACGGGGCACAGGCGACGGCCGAGGTGCTGCGGGTGTCGCCGCAGAGCCGGGTGCTGGTGCTCTCGGCATCAGCCGAGCGTGACGACGTGCTCGACGCCATCAAGGCGGGCGCCTCGGGTTACCTGGTCAAGAGCGCGTCGGCGGCCGAGCTCATCGACGCGGTGCGCGCCACCGCGGCCGGCCAAGCGGTGTTCACACCGGGGCTGGCCGGACTCGTGCTCGGCGAGTACCGGCGGATGGCGACCACGCCCGTGCGTCCCGACGAGCCGCACCGGCCCGCGCTGACCGAGCGCGAGACCGAGGTGCTGCGGATGGTGGCGAAAGGGCTGTCCGCCAAGCAGATCGCGACGCGGCTGGGATTGAGTCACCGCACCGTGGAGAACCATGTGCAGGCGACGTTACGCAAACTCCAGCTGGCGAACCGGGTCGAATTGACTCGGTACGCCATCGAACAGGGGCTCGAGTAGTCCGGAAGGTGCTCTCGAATCAGGGATCGCCCTGATGCGGTCGTGGCTGTCCGCTGGGTAACCTCGATCGCATGGGTGGGCCCGAATCGGTATCGAATGCGGTCGGCTCCGGCGGCGCGGTGGGCGACCGGGAACTGCGCGTGTCGGACGCCGAGCGGGAACACGTCGGTCAGCTGCTACAGCGCGCGGTCGGCCTCGGCATGCTCTCGCTCGGTGAGTTCACCGAGCGGATGGACACCGCGCTGGCCGCCAAGACCCGCGGCGAATTGAACGCCGTCCTCATCGATCTGCCCGGCGTCCGCCTGGTGGGGCAGCCAGCCGCGCCGCCGTCGACGTTCGTGAACTCCTCGCCCGCCTTCACCAGGCAGGCGTCCGGCTCGAACGGCGCGAGCAACGTGATCCGTTCGCGGTTGTCCGGGGTGAGCCGCCGCGGCCCGTGGCAGGTGCCGCCCACCCTGTATCTGAACAACTGGCTGTCCGGGGTCACCTTGGACTTCACCGAGGCGATCATGTCGACCCAGGTGGTCGAGCTGCGGGTCGACGACTTCGCCGGTTCGATCAATCTGATCGTGCCCGCGGAGGCCACCGTCGACCTGAACGGGCTGGAGCTGATCGGTTCCAGCGTGAACAACAAGGTCCGCACCGGGCCGCCGCTGGGCGCCCTGCACCTGGTGGTGCACGGCAAGATCCGATTCGGCTCGGTCACCGCGAAGCATCCGTTCATGGCGCAGTGGCGTCGGTTGATGGGGCGCTGAGCGGCTGGTCAGCCCGCCGTGGGAGTCAGGTCGAGCGTCGGGTAGTCGGTGTAGCCTTCCGCGCCGCCCACGTACATCAGATGCGCGTCGCGCACCGGGTTGAGTGGTGCGCCGGTGCGCAGCCGCTCGACCAGATCGGGGTTGGCCAGGAAGGAACGGCCCAGCGAGATCGCGTCCGCACCGCCTGCGAGCAGGCGCTGCGCGGCTTCCCGGCCGCCGTCCTCGGGCAGCGGGACGCCCCAGCCCAGATTCGGGTTGGCGATGAGGGCCCCCGGCCACAGCGCCCGAACCCGTTGGAACAGGGGCTGTTCGGAGTCGGCGAAGACGTAGTGCAGGTAGGCGAGGCCCTTGCCGGCCAGCGCCGAGACGAGTGCGGGGTAGATGTCCTCGGTGTCGCCCTCATCGATGCCGTTGACGGACACTCCGGGGGAGATCCGCACGCCGACGCGCTCGGCGCCGATCGCGTCGGCGACCGCCTCGACCACCGCCACGGTGAATCGGATGCGGTTGGCCACCGACCCGCCGTAGGAGTCGGTGCGCTGGTTGGTGTTCTGCGCCAGGAATTGGTGCAGCAGGTAGCCGTTCGCGCTGTGCACCTCGACTCCGGCGAATCCCGCCGCGATCGCGTTTTCCGCCGCGGACGCGAAATCGGCGATGGTGGCCTCGATATCGGCGGTGGTCATCTCCAGCGGGACGACGGCATCCTGCGCGCCGCTAGGAGTGTGGATGGGCTCGGGCAACGGAACCGGCGAGGGCGCGACCGGGTGCAGCCCGCTGTTGTCCGGATGGCCGACCCGGCCGCCGTGCTGGAGTTGCAGGAACATTCGCCCGCCCGCCGCCGCGACGGCGCCGGTCACCGCTCGCCAGCCCGCCACATGCGCGTCGGTGTAGATGCCGGGAATGTCGGCGTAGGTCTGACCCACCCGGTTCGGCGTGGTCGCCTCGGCGATGATCAGGCCGGCGCTCGCGCGCTGTGCGTAGTAGGTCGCCATGATCTGGGACGGCGTGCCGTCGGCCGCGGCGCGGTTACGGGTCATCGGCGCCATCACCAGGCGGTGCGGCAGCGCGAGGGAGCCGAGGGTCGTGGGCTGGAAGAGATCGGAAGCCGCTGCGTTCGTCATGTTGGTACGGTAAAACTTGACATCAATGTGAGATTCAAGCCCGAAGGCGAAAGGCCAGGTGAGGATGCGAATCGGGGAACTCGCCGAGCGCACCGGCGTGAGCGAACGGTCGCTGCGCTATTACGAGGAGCAGGGCATGCTGGCCTCCGACCGCACGAGCGGCGGTCACCGCGACTATCCGGAGCGCGCGGTGGACCGGGTCATCCACATCCAAGAGTTGCTCGCGGCGGGACTCACCAGCAAGAAGATCGCGCGAATCCTGCCCTGCATGCGCGATGCGGACGGCGGTCCCAACGAGTACGCCACGCCCGCGCTGGTCGACGAGCTGCACACCGAGCGCGAACGGATCACCCGCACCATCAATGATCTCCTGCGCTCGCGCGAGGTGCTGGACGAGGTGATCGAACGAGCCGGGGAACGACCGGCGGGCTAGGTGTTGACCCCGATCCGGCGGGCGAACGCGCGCAGCGGCACCTTGCGGTCGTGGTCGAGCAGTTCGGACACGATGTGGCGCGGCAGCGACTGGTATTTCAGCCAGTCCGCGCCGCCCACCCGTTCCGCGGTCAGCAAGGCGTCCAGCGCGCGCTGGTGCCGGCCGGTGCGGGTCAGCGCGACCGCCGTGTCGGCGAGGTGCCGCGCCCGGGATGCCTGCGGGAGACTGCCGTTGACCGGCATGTCCTTGGCCGCGGCCAGCGCCTCCGGGTAGCGCTCGGAGGAGATGTTGACATCGACCGTCTGCATGACGACCTGGGAAGGGCCGAAATAGGTCTCGTAGTCCTGCCGGTCCGTGCCGATCCGCAGGGCCACCTCGCTCGCCGCTTCCACCAGGGACAAGGCGTCGTGCACGTCCTGGGCCCGGCCCGCCGCGGTCGCGCCCTGCAACACCAGCGAGCCGTAGGCGGACAGATGCGTTGGCGTGACGTCGCCGGAGGGCTCCAGGGTCGCGGCCGCGTTCAGCGCCACGCCGCGCGACTCGTCGTAGCGGCCCTGCACCAGCAACTGCCAGGCCACCGAACCGCGGATGGTGGCCAGCAGTAGGGGATCGTTGCCCAGCTCGGCGGCGGCGAGCGCCTGCCGGATGGCCAGGAACGCCGGATCGGTCTGGCCGAGATGCACCAGCGTGCATCCGGTTACCCAGTACATCCGGGCCAGCAACTCGTTGGCGGGTGCGACCGAACCGTTGCGCGCGGCGTGCACGGTGGCGCGCAGCTGGGTCAATCCCGGCGGAAGGATCGAGGTCAGCAGCTCGTAGCGGCCCGACCAGTAAGCGCCCCAAGCGTATTCGACCGAGCGCCGGCCGTCGTCGAGGCTGACCGCCTCGTCTTCCCTTGTCTCGCCGAGCAGGTCGTCTACCGGCGTCAGCGCGCGGCGGATGGCCACGATGCCCGCGTCCGGATTGGTGGACGGCACGCCTTGGCGCTTGCCGATCAGATCGGCGATATCCACGTCCAAGGCGCGCGCGATCTTCTGCAAGCTGGCGATGGAGGCGGTTTGGCGGCCACCCTGCTCGAGTTTGCGCACCAGATCCACGCTGACACCCGCCTGATCGGCGAGCTGGCGCTGCGTGAGCGCCTTCCCGCGGAACTGGCGGATCCGAACTCCGATCGACGATTCGTCCATACCCAAGTCCTTTTGTTAAATCTGGGTTTCAGAGTACGACGCTATGTTATCTGGGACTACCGAAGTGGGACATTGCGTACGACTCGTTCGCTGCTGGTTGGAATACCGTTGCCTTTCTGCAACTTTGAATGCAAAGGGCGGCGGCAATGAAAACCATGCCGAAGAACACCTTGCAGGCCGGGCGCGCCGATCGCGCGTGGCGGCCTGGTGCACAGACCACGCGACCGGCGCGCCACCGCGCGATTCGACCGCTACGCCAGGTCAGCGCTCTGCCCGCGAACGCCGGAACACGGATGCGCGACCAGCGCGGGTTGCTACCCCGAAAGCCTCTCGTTTCGACCGAATTCGGCTACTGCGATGCGGAGTAAAGCGATGTTCGAGGGCTGTCACGACCCCCAGGAAGTCGCGCATCTGCTGCGGCATACCTACGGGCTTCCGGTTCAGTTGCTGGCCGGACGCCCGACGATAACCACCGGCTCCATCATGGGCGCGATCGTCATGCCGCCGGAACTGGGTCGCAAGGTGCTCGTCCAATTGGACCGCAACCACACCGCACCCGTCATCGCCGATCCGGGCGAGCGCACATGGACCTTTCTCGTCACGCCCCCGAGCCCCGCTCGGCCGGTCGAGGTCGCGGTCCGGCGCTGTCTCGCCGGTCACGGGGTCACCGTGGTCCCCGGCGGTCGCATCATCCTGCTCCCCAGCTCCGACTCGGCACTGGGCTGGCACTGGGCGGGCGAACCGGCGCCGGGCGTCCTGCGCATGCCGCCGCGCACCGCGGTGATCGAGGCCGTGCACGAGGTCGTCGGGTTGCGCACCTACTGACCACTTGGCGCGACCGGTCCTCATCCGACTGCCCTGGGTGAGGGCCGGTCGGGCGGGTAGAACCCGCCTGTCTACCAGGGGTAACTACTCATGCTCGCGCGCGTCGCGGTGACCAGCATGAAGTCATGACTACCTCCATCGATCCGGCGTTGCTCGCGCGTCTCTCCGGCGAGTTCACGACGCTGGGGACGCAGTTGGGCGTGCTCGGCCGGGATCTGCGTGTGCTACATGAGCAGGTCGTCGCGGATGCGGGTGTCCCGGTGCGTCCGGCCTCATCCGACACGCCGGGTGTGCCCGGGAACGAGGTACCGCGCGGGGCAGCGTCCGGCGAGGCGCGCGATTCGATTGCGCAACCGTCGGTATACGGCGAGACCGGCGGACAGGCGTTCGGCGATGCCTCGGAACCCGGTGCGCCCGCACGCCCGGTCGCGGGGTCGTCGAGTGGAATCGGAGGGTCTGTCAGCGGTGGGTTCGCTGGATCGTCGTCGCGTGCGGCCGATGCCCACGCCGGCGGTGGGTTCACTGGGTCGTCGTCGCGTTCGGCCGATACGTTTGCCAGCGGCGGTTTCGCGGGATCGGGGTACGCGGCCTCCGGTGCGATACCGCCGATTACGCCGCCCTGGCCGGGACAATCGTCGGCGGCCGGTGTGCCAGTTCCCCCTCCGCAGCCCGCATACGTTCCGCGTTTCGCCCCACCGCCCGGCGGTGCGTGGGGTGGCGCTCCGTGGCCGCCCAACGCGCGGGGACCGATGCCAGGGGCGGTGCCGCCTTGCCCGCCTGTCCCACCGCGCGCGGGGCCACCGGTGCCGCATACGCCGTGGTGGCAACGTGACGGGGTGATCAGCCGGCTCTTGGCGCTGGCGGGTGTCGCGGTGACGTTGATCGGCGTCGCGATGCTCCTAGTTCTGGCTGCCCAGGCGGGATTCTTCGGGCCGGTGCCGAGAGTCATTGCGGGAGCGGTTTTCTCGGCTGGGCTGTTGGCTGCGGGAGTACGAGTCTTCCAGCGGACCGGAGGGCGGGTCGGCGGTATCGCACTGGCGGCCACCGGCATCGCGGGCGCCTATCTCGATGTCGTCGCGGTGACCGCCATCTACCACTGGCTGCATCCGGTACTCGGGCTCGCCGTCGCTTTCGGTGTCGCCACCGCGGGCGTCGGTTTGGCGATGCGGTGGCGCTCGCAGCCACTCGCGGTCCTGGTGGTGCTCGCCGCGGCGGCGCTGTCTCCGGTGGTGACCACGCGGGTGGTACTGCTCGCGTTCCTGATCGTGTTGCAATTGGTCTGCGTGCCGGTGCAATTGACGCGGAACTGGCCATATCTGCACGTGGCGCGCACATTGCCTGCCGTACTGGCGACGTTTGGGTTCGTCGCGGGTGTGGTTCTCGGAACTCCCGCCGCTGGAGAGCGCACCTGGGTGCTCGTGGCCGCGGTGGCGGTCGCGTTGGTCGGAATCACCGGGACGATCGTCGTCGTCCGGCACCGGCCCGCCGATCTCACCGCCTCGCTGACGATGGCGGCAGCGCTCGTGCCGCTGCTGCTCGCCCCGGGGATGTATTCCGAACGGCACATCGCGGTGTCGGTAGCGTCGATCGCCGCCGCGGTGCTCCTGCTCGTCGCCGCGGTGAGCATGGCGCCGAAAGTGAACGAGTTGGTACGGATCCCGGGGCACACGGCCCTCGTGGCCGCCGTCGCGGGCTCGATCGCTGCGCTCGAGGCATGTGTCGGCGTTACCGAGACGCGGACCTTGCCCACGGCTCTGCTGCTGGTGGCGTTGGTCTTCCTCGGCGTCGCGGGCCAGCGGACGTCCCGCCCGGCGGCGGGCCTCGGCGCGGCGTTCGCGGTGCTCGGCGGCTTGGCGCTGCTGAATGTCGCGAGCCCGGAAGTGCTTGCCTCGCGACATCTTTCGGAGGCGAACCTCGGCGTGGCGACCGTGCTCGGCGCGACGCTGGCCCTCGCGGTGATCGCGGTGGCGATGTGGTGCGCGCGGCGATTGCCCGGACCTGCCGCGGGCAGCGCGTGGCCATGGATCGCCGCGAGCGTCGCCGGACTCTACGCGGTGACCACGACGACGGTCTCCCTCGGCGTCGCGACCGGAACGCCGAACGGGTTCCTCCTCGGCCACAGCGCCGCGACCATCCTCTGGATGGCAGCCGCGACCAGCGCCCTCCTGTTCGGACTTCGCGCACTCGCCGAAGCACCCGCGGTCGCCAAACTCGCCTTGGGTTCCGGTTTACTGGTCACGGCAGCCGCACTGGCCAAACTGTTCCTCTTCGACCTGGCCACCTTGGACGGCTTGGTCCGCGTCGTCGCCTTCCTCGTAGTCGGCATTCTGCTGCTCTTGGCAGGTACCCGCTATGCGCGCGCCTTCGCCGACGCGGGAACGGGGAACGCACCTGATGGCACCGCAACGACTGTCACGAAGCGAACGGAGGAGCCCGACGACTCCGGTCGAGCGAGCTGACTTACCCGTGACCCGGTCGCGGTGGCCAGATCGTCGCCACGCTCACCGGGAACGCACTCAAAGCGAGAGGTCGCTGCGCGATCGCTTGCGCCGCGTGAGCGAGGTCGGCACCGCGTTCGCCGCCGAACAGTGGTCTGCGAACGGGCCGGGTGTCGCGCGGCTACGAACAGGCGAACGCGTGCTCGACCGCCTTCGTGCTCTGCTCGCAGGACAGTTCGGTCGGCAGGCCTGGCCGATGGTGCTACGCAATGCGCTGAGCGGGAACCGCTGGGCCATGGTGGATTCAACGACTACGGCGCGGCGGCTTCGCGTCAGCGGTGGCGTCGGCTCACTCGCGGTCGCGGCGGCGCAGTAGTTCGTTCACGCTCACCGTGCGGCCGTCGCCGCCGTGGTGCCTGCCCTCCTCGGGGGCCCGGCCGATGTGGCGGCGGGAGGAGCGCAGTTCGGCCATCCAGCTCTCGATGCTGCTGCGGTTGGTGGTGTCCGGTCCGTTGTACGGCTCCGCGGGGATCTCGGGTTCGGGTGCGCGGTGCGCGGGGACGTCGGAAGCGGCCGGAGCATCGGGCGGCAGGTGGTGCGCCGGACCGGGCGCGTCGGGGCGCTGTTGTGCGAGATCGACGGTGTGTTCCTGCGAGATGCCCGACAGCGGGCGTGGTTCCGGTGCGTGGGTCGGGCGCGGGGCGGGTGGCGTGATCGGTGAGACGGCGGGTCGCGGGCTGTGCTCGGGCAGGGTCACCGACGGCACACCGGCGTGCGATGCGTTCGGGTCCTGCGGCAGGCCGGGGGGCGGCGCCGGTCGCGGCGGGTGCACGGGCGGTGCCGGCGGCCGTTGCTCCGCTTGGCCGGGCGAGCGAGGATCGTTCGGAACCTGCGAAATCCGCCGCGGGCGAATCGGTTCACCCTGCGGGGGTGTGGGATTCCGTGGTGGTTCCGTGCGTGGCCTGGCCGGATCGAGCGGCGGCGGCGCGGGGGTCGGCTGCGGTGCGGGCGACGGCGGTACCCGGTCCAGCCGCCTGGTCGGCGCCTCGGCCTCGATCTCGGCGACCGTGCGCGGCTTGCGCCTGCGCGGCACCTTGTTGGCGGCGGTGACGGCGGGGATCTGCATGGTCACCGGATCGGTGATCGGCGTGGTCTTCACCAGGTCGACGACATCGCTACCGCCGACGCGCTCGTCATCGAGGATCGGCTCACCGAGCCCGACCTTCTCCTGCACCTTCTTCATCCAGGCAGGCGCCCACCAGCAGTCGTCGCCAAGGAGCTTCATGGTGGCCGGGACGAGCAGCATGCGCAGCACGGTCGCGTCGATGAACAGCGCCGCGATCATGCCGTAGGCGATGTACTGCATCATCACCAGGTCGGAGAAGGCGAACGCACCGGTGACGACGAGCAGGATCAGCGCGGCCGCGGTGATGATCCGGCCGGTCTGCGCGGTACCGATCCGCACCGCCTCGGTGGTGCTCGCGCCTTGGGCGCGCGCCTCGACCATGCGCGACATCAGGAAGACTTCGTAGTCGGTCGACAGGCCGTAGATGATCGCGATGATCAGCACCAGCACGGGCGACATGATCGGCTGCGGAGTGAAATTCAACAGTCCCGCGCCGTGGCCGTCGATGAAGATCCAGGTGAGGATGCCGAGCGTGGATCCGAGACCGAGGGCGCTCATCAGCGCGGCCTTGATCGGCAGCACCAGCGAGCCGAAGGTCAGGAACATCAGCAGCGTCGTCACGAACAAGACGAGCGCGATCATCAAAGGCATCCGGCCCAGCAGCGCGTTGATGCTGTCCTTCTGGATCGTCGGCTGACCGCCCACGAGCATGGTGACGCCGTCGGGCAACGGCAGCGAGCGGAGGTAATCGATGGTCGGATCGGCGTCCTGCGAATTGGTCAGCGTGACGGACGTGTTGTAGATGGTCTTGTCGTTGGGAGCCGTGCTGGGCGGATAAGCGAATTCGCCGGCCAGCCCGGGCGCTTTGCTCGCCTCCTTCACCACCTTGGCTACCTGGGGAGCGAGGCTGGGATCGTCGACTACGAAAACCAGTTCGATCGGATCCGATTTGCGCAGCGGAAAGATCGTGTCGAACTCTTTCTGCGCCAAGCGGGTCGGATTGTCCGGCGGCAGATACCGCTCGTTGATACCACCGAAGCTCAGATTCTTGACCGGGATGATCAGCAGCAGCAAGAGGATGCAGAGCGGGATCGCGATCTTGAGCGGATGCTTCATCACCCAGCGGGTGGAGCGCCCCCAGATACCGTTCTCCACCTCATCGGCGGTCTTGGTCTGGCGGAACCGCTTGAGGCCGAGCAGGTCGACCCGCTTGCCCAGCACCGACAGCATGGCGGGCAACACGGTGATCGAGGTCAGCGCCGCGAGTGTGACCGTCGCGATGGCGCCGTAGGCCACCGACTTCAGGAAGCCCTGCGGAAACAGCAGCATGCCGCCGAGGCTGGCGACGATCATCGTGGCGGAGAACACCACGGTGCGGCCCGAGGTCATCACCGTTCGGCGGACGGCGGTCCTGGTGTCGTATCCCTCGGCGAGTTCCTCGCGGAAACGACTCACTATGAACAAGCCGTAGTCGATGGCCAGGCCCAAGCCGATCATCGAGACGACCGGCGAGACGAACGAATTCACCTCGGTGAACTCGGTGATGAACCGCACGATGCCCCATGCGCCGATCACGGTGAGACCACCGACGATCAGCGGCAATCCGGCGGCGACGATGCCGCCGAAGACGAAGAACAGCAGGACGGCCACCGCCGGAATGGCGAGGATCTCCATGCGCTTCTGGTCGTCGGCCATGGTGTCGTTCAGCGTGCCCGCCACGGCCTGCAGACCCGTCACCTGCACATCCACTCCGGGGATGAAGAAAACGTTCTTCACCTTCCGGTAGTTGCGCACCATCTCGGTGTCGTTGTCGCCCTTGATGGCGATGGAGGCGAAGGCGTACTTCTTGTCCTTGGAGCCGAAAACGGAGGCCTGGACTGGAATGTTCGCGCTGTTCCGCCAGTAGACACCGTTGATCTGGGTGATCTCGTCGGGATGCTCGCGGGGTAGACTTCCCAGATTCTCGAGGATCTTGCCGCTGAATTCCGGATCGTCGATGGTCTTGCCGTCCGGCGCCGTGTACAACACGATGACGTCGGATTTGTGATCCCGTTCGAAGGCACCGTCTTTGATCCTCGCCGCGCGCGCCGACTCCGAGGTCGGATCATCCCACCCGCTGGAGCTGAGGTGGTCCTCCAACCCGAGGCCGTAGCCACCGAGAGCCAGAAGACCGGCCACGACCACGCCGATGACGGCGAATCGCAGCCGGTATACCAGATCGCCCCAGCGTGTGAACACTAAGCGACTCCTTGGGCGGGGCGAGAGGTGAGCAGTGCCGACAGCGGCCGGAACGGCTGCAGCCAGGCACCCTCGTCGGGCAGCGAGTCGAGGCTCACCCGGGGCAGCGGTTCACGGAACACGCCCGGAATGTCCTCGAGGTCGATGAATTCGAGAGTATCGGATGTGACGGCCCAACTCGCGTGCTCGCGGAAGCCGAGCACCTGAACCGGCACTCCTTTGGCGGCGAGCGCCTCCAGCGGTTCGCGGAACGCCTGGCCGTCGGCGGATGCGACCATGATGCCCGCCAAGCCCGCGCCGCGGCTGCGTAAGGCGATGTGCGCCAGCATGTCGGCGTCGACGTCGGAGTCCTCGTCGATCTTCGGTTTGGCGAAGACCGCGTAGCCGACGTTGCGCAGCGCCTCCACCCAGGGCCGCACGACGTCGGCGGTGCCGGGCGCGATGTTGGTGAAAACGGTGGCCTCGGGTTCCACCCGATGCACCGCGCCCACCGACAGTTCCGCGGTCCGGGCCAGCAGCCAGCGGCCGAGCGCGTCGAACCGCGGGCGGTAGGCGGCGGTCGGACGACCGCCCAGAATGGCGCCGAGGCCCATGTCGAGGTTCGGGGCGTCCCACACCAACAGGACGCGGCGCACGTCCGGCCCCGAGCTGCCCAGACCTTCCGCTCCGCCGCCGTGCACCTCCCCGGCAACATCGACCACTTCGTGGGCCATTTCACTGACGCTCATCGGTCGATCTTCCCCCATATGAGCTCCGTGATGGCGCTACCGGCGCGATGTGCCTTGCCCTCGAATTTCGTGACGGGCCGCTCGAAACCGATCGGCGCGGTGGCGCGATGCTCCGCGCTGACGCCGCCCGTCGCCTCGTTGAGACCCGAGAGCAGGGGCTCCGCCATGCCGACCGCGTGGATGTGCTCGGCATAGCCCGCGTGGTCGGTGGCGACGTGCAGCACACCGCCCGGCTTCAGGCGGTTGGCGATCAGCGCGACCGTTGCGGGTTGCAGCAGCCGCCGCTTGTGATGGCGCGCCTTCGGCCACGGGTCGGGGAAGAACACCCGGACGCCGGTCAGCGACTCCTCGGCAATCATGTTTTCCAGTACGTCGACCGCGTCGCCGCGCAGCAGGCGGATGTTCTCGATCCCTTCGCGCTCGATGCGCTGCACCAACTGCGCCAGGCCGGGCTGATACACCTCGATGCCGATCAGGTTCAGGTGCGGTTCTGCCTGCGCCATGACGGCCGTCGCGGTGCCCGTGCCACAGCCGATCTCGATGACCAGCGGAGCGTCGCGACCGAACCAGGCGGCGGCGTCCAGCGGCTCGTCGGCGACCTCGCGGCCGATCGAGGGCCACATCCGGTCCCAGGATTGCTGCTGGGTGGCGGTCAGCGCGCCCCTGCGCGACCGGAAGCTGGTGACTCGTGGGTACAGGCGGGAGCCGGTCTTGTGCCTGGGCCCGCCCTCGGCCGGAGCCGAAGCTGTGGACGGCGGGCCCGGAACTGACTCGGCAGTATGGTTCGCGGCGTCGTTCACGGCGTCCATTGTCCAGCATCCGGCGATCAGTGCGGCAAGCGGTTGTGCACGGGCCGCTGAGCAGGAGGTCAGGCGGCGCGCGCGGGCGCGATCCTCGGCTCGGTCGGCCGTTGCTGACGCAGCGGTCTTCCGAGCGCGACCTTGGCCGCGGTCACCGCCATCTCCAGCAGTCCGCGCACGCCCGAGGGTGAGGCGGCGACCGACCAGACAGTGCTGTCGCCCGCGTCGCTCACCGGTTGCCCGGCGAACCGGTCTGCCAGCCAGTCCAGGCTGATCGGCGTGGACAGCGGCAGCAGCGAGAAGTGCTCGCTGAGCCGGTCGCGAACGTAGGTCACCGCGGCGCCGCCGCGACGGTAGCGGGCCACCTGGCCGTCGATGCCCTCGATGTGGATGACCTGGTCGTGGATGGGTTGCACCACCAGCAGCGGGCAGGCCGGCGTCGTATTGCCGAGCCGAAGATCGTCGAACATCGCCCGCAGCTCCGGGGTGTCGAGCACCTCGGCGAGCGGGCGGTCGAGGAAGTCGTCCACCTTCTTGCCCGCCAGCCCGAGGATCGCGCCGACCGGCGTCGCGTTCTCGGCGCGGACGACGAACCGGTGGCCGTCCGGGCTGAGCTCGTTGTCGATCAGCGAGCTCAACGCGGGATACAGCCTGCGCAGGGCGGCGATGACGATGGCGGGCAGACCCGCGAAGGGCGTGCCGTTGAGCCGGTCGAAGACCTGGCGCGGGTCGCCGACCGGGGCGCCGAGCACCGCGCCGACGATGTCGAGTTCGGGGGCGTAGGTCGGCGCCATCTCGACCGTCCACGAGCTGGCCATGCCGCCGCCGGAGTAGCCCCACACCGCGACGCGGGTTTCCGGGCCGAGCCCGAGGGGGTCGAAGCGCAGGGCGGCGCGGATGCCGTCGAGCGCGCGGTAGCCGGGCTCGCGCGGCGCGCCGAAGTTACCGTGCGGTCCCTCGTGGTCGGCGATGCTCACGGCCCAGCCGCGCCGCAGCGCGTTCGCGACCAGGAGCCATTCGAACTGGGTGATCGAACCGAGCGCCCGCGAGCCGTGACGCAGCGCGTAGGACGGCGAGCATTTCTCGGTCACCGCGTCCATCGCGGTCTGGAAGGCCAGCAGCGGGCGATCCTGGTCCGGTTCCGCGCCGATCGGAAGCAGGACGGTGGTGATCGCCGCTTCCGGCGCCCCGTGCAGATCACAGCTGCGGTAGAGTAACTGCCAGGCCGAGACCTGTTGCGGGACAATTCCGAACAGCGCCACTTCGATCTTCCTGCTGCGCAGAATGGTGCCCGGCGCCTTGGCCGCGAACCCTTTCGGCGGTCGATGGAACGGGTCCGTGCTGGGCAGCAAGGGCTTGCGGTCCGCGGGACAGGCGGGCTCCCGGTCGACAGCGCCGATGACATTCGCGGTCATCGCAACCTCCTCATCTTCGAGGTCGGTTGCCGCATGCGAAAGTTCAAGCTGCGCACCGGTTATGGTGCCGACCACTTCTGCAGGGTAAGTGACCGACCGGGCGTGTGGGAACCCCGCGATACACGTCATTCCCGGCACTAGACTCCCCGGCATGAGCAGACCGACAGTATTCATCACCGGCGCGGCGGCGGGCATCGGGCGGGCCACGGCCTTGCTTTTCGCTGCGCAGGGATACCAAGTCGGGGCTTACGACATCGATGAAGTCGGGCTGACCAGGCTTTCCGGTGATATCACAGCCAAGGGTGGCGTAGTTAACACAGGAGTGCTCGATGTGACGAACGCCACGCAGTGGGCGGAGCGGCTCGCGGAGTTCCACGCCGCGACGGGACGACTGGACATCCTGGTCAACAACGCCGGGATCCTGCGCGCGGGGCCGTTCGAAGAGATCGACATCGCCGCCCATCGGGCGATCGTGGAGGTCAACGTGGTGGGCGTGCTCACGGGGACACACAGTGCGTTCCGCTACCTGCGCGACACGCCGGGCGCGCAGGTGGTCAACCTGTGCTCGGCTTCGGCGATCTACGGCCAGGCCGAACTCGCGAGCTACGGTGCGACCAAGTCCGCCGTCAAGAGCTTCACCGAGGCGCTCGACCTGGAATGGGAGCGCCACGACATCCGCGTGCTCGCGATCTGGCCGCTGTTCGTGGCCACGGCCATGGTGGACGGCGTGACGACCGGGACGACGAAATCGCTGGGCGTACGACTGACCGCCGACGACGTCGCGGCCGGGATCTGGGAGGCCACCCGCAAGCGCGCCCGGCTGCCGAAGGTGCACTACGAGATCGGCGCGCAGGCGAAGGTGCTCGCGACGGTGGGGAAATACGCGCCGAACTGGATGGTGCGCACCGCCAACAAATACTTCAGTGGCAGCTGAGCCCGTCGAACCTGCCCGGCGAGCCGACTTCTGACACAATTGCGCACCGTAAAAGGGGGTGGGTGCAGCATGCCGACAGCCACTGATTCCGATGGGCCGCTGCGGGAGCGTGGCGTGCCGACGTCCGCGCACGATCAGCTCGACAAGCTGCTCGCCGAGCTGCGCTTCGGCACCGGGCGGGATCCGCAGATCGGGTACGCCGCGGCGGCGGCCGTCAGCGCGTGGCGCAAGCCGCCGCGCATCCAGGTGACCGGGCGCGCGCACGCGGGGCGGACAACGGTGCTGCACGCGCTCGCGCTCATGTCTGCGGTGGAGACCGATCCGGTGGACCGGCCGGATGCGCCCGACCCCGACCTCGACGCCGACATCGTCGTCTACGTGCTGTCGGCCGCGCCGACGCCGGCCGATCGGAGGGTGCTGGCCACGCTGCCGCCGCAGCGCACGATCGCGGTGCTGAACAAAGCCGACGCGATCGGCTCTCGCTGGGGCGATGCCGTGGCCTCGGCCCAGCAGTACGGCAGTCAGCTGCGGCTTCCGGTGGTTCCGGTGGTCGCCGCGCTCGCGATGCGCACCCGAGCGGGCGCGCTGACCGGCGCGGAGCTGGACCTGCTGCGCAAACTCGCCACCGAAGCCGACCCCGCGTTGCTCCTCGCGCCGGACCTGTTCGTCGCACCGGGGCCGGATGCCGCCGAGCGCGAGGAACTGCTGCGCCGCTGGGATCTGTACGGCGTGGCCTGCGCGTGCACGGCCCTACGGCACGATCCGGATCTCGCTCCGCAGGCGCTGCTGCAGATCTTGCACGCGGCCAGCGGCATCGACGCGCTCCACCAGTTGCTGCACCGCCGCTACGAACAAGTGTCCGCGCTGCGCGGCGGCGAGCTGCTCGACGAGCTGGCCCGGCTCGCCGCCCGCGCGGTCCCGGAGGAGGGCGGCCGGGCGCGCGACCTCCTGGAGTCCTATCTGTACAGCGACGACGCCGTCTGGCTCGGACTCTGCGCGGGCCTGGCGGGGCCCGAAGTGGCCCATCTCGCCGCAGGGTATTCCGCGCCCGCTCCTTCCGACGCCGACGATGCGCTTGCCCGCGCCACGCGCTGGCACGCGGTCGTCACCAGCGATATGCCCCCGGCCGCCCGCCGCGCCGCGTTGCGGGTGCACAACGGGTACGTCCGACTATGGGAACGGATGAGCAGTGCCGGTCTCTGAGCCGCCGGAATCGGCGTCGCCTGGTGCGGCTGCCGCGGTGGATCCGCCTTCTCACACGGCGGGCGACTCCGCCGACGGCGAAGCCGAGCGTCCCGCCGCGCTCGTCCCCGAGCTCGCGGCCGTGGTGGAGCGATGGAATCCGCAAGGTATGGCGCTGCTGCGCGCGGTGCACGACTCCGGTGGCGCTCGTGCGGTCACGGTGATCGGCCCCGCCGACGTCAACACGACCTTGTTGCGCACCGAGTTGGCCCGGTTCGAACCGCGCCTCACGCTGTCGGAACCCCGCGCCGACGCCGTATCGGAGTCCGCCCCGCCCGCGGTGGCGTTGATCCTGCTCGACGCGGGCACCATCATCGGCGCGGACACGCTCGGGGTGGTCGATCGGTTGCGCGCGGACGGCGCCCGCCTGCTGCTCGCCATGAACGGCGTCCACGCCCACCGGGACTGGCACGCCGTGCGGGAGCGCGACCTGGAGTTGCTCGCCGCGTCGGGCGCGGGCGATCTGGACATCGTGCCGGTCTCGGCGCGGCTCGCGGCCGCCGCACGCGCCGCGGGCGACGCCGGACTGCTCGATCGCTCCGGTGTCGGCGCATTGCACGCGCGGCTCACCGCGGCAGCCGCCGCAGGCGGTGACCGGCCGGGTGCGGTGACCGGCCGGGTCCTCGCCGACACGCGTCGACGGGTGGCCGAACAGGTGGCGGTGCTGCGCTCCGGCGTCGAAGCGGCCCGGCTGCGCGAGGAGCGCGCCCTTCTGTTGGCCGGTCGCGACGGGGGGCGCGCCACCGCGATGTCCACCCTGCGCGGGCAGCTGCACCTGGCCCGGGTGGACCTGATGACCGAGATCGGCGCGAGCATCCGGGCGCTGCACACCGCCGTGCGCGCCGAGCTGGACCGGCTGCGGCCCGCCGAGCTCGGCGGCTACCCCACTCGGCTGCAGCAGTCCGTCACCGAACTGACCGGCGCCCTCGACCACGTCATCGACCAGCGCATCGCCGAACTGAGCGCCCGGATCGAGAGCACGGATCGGGGTTCGCCTACGCGGCGGCGCGACCAGGCCCCTCGGGTCGGCCCGGATCCCGAGCCACGCCATCGGGGTGTCGAAGATCACCTTATGATCGCGCTCGGCGCGTCGGCCGGTGTCGGTCTGGGTCGCTTGCTGGTTGCTCCGTTCTCCCTGGTATCGGCCCTCGACGTCGCGAGCGTGCCGGTAACGTTGCTGCTCGGCGGCGGTGCGGCGGCGTGGGTGGTCCGAGCACGGCGCCAGCTGGCCGATCGAGCGCACATTCGGCAATGGGTCGCCGACGCGTTGGTCAACGTAAAAGCGCAGCTCGAGCAGCGCGTGGTGACCGCACTCGTGGAAGCGGAGACCACTTTGGCCGATCACGTGGTCCAGGCAAGCACCGCGCGAATGGTCGAGACGGATCGCAGGGTGGCCCGGCTGGAGGCCGAATTGCGCCGGATGGCGGCCGAGCAGCCGGGGCAGCTCGCCGCATGCGAGCGCGACGTCCGGATCCTCGATCGCTGGATCGCGCCTGTTGAAACGAACGACCAATTGGGTACACAGTGAGGAACCCGATACCGTACCGGCCGTCACATCGCGTTAACCTCTATTCAGGAACTTGGGCGTCCGCTAAGTCCTGATCTGCCGCCCTCCTGGGGTGCGCGTTCGACCGGTCGGAGCGGGCGCCTTCCCGCCAACGGTGGCGCTCGGTGCATTCGCGCTGGTCATGGGCCTAGGGCCAGGCGGCGGAGCATCGAACAGCCGCCCATCTCAGGAGAGTTTTCATGACGTCAGCGACCATTCCTGGTCTTCGTGGATCCGACGGCAAGGCGCCGACCGAGCACAGCGAACTACTCGCCTGGGTACAAGAAGTCGCCGAACTCACCCAGCCGGATCGAGTGGTGTGGGCAGACGGCTCCGACGAGGAATGGGAGCGGCTCACCGAGCAGCTCGTCGCGGCGGGGACGTTCAAGCGGCTGGACGAGAAGAAGAAGCCGAACTCCTTCCTCGCCCTCTCCGATCCCTCCGACGTGGCCCGGGTGGAGTCGCGCACCTACATCTGTTCGAAGACCGAGGCCGACGCGGGCCCGACCAACAACTGGGTCGACCCGACCGAGATGCGCGCCACGATGACCGAGCTGTACCGCGGGTCGATGAAGGGCCGCACCATGTACGTGGTGCCGTTCTGCATGGGCCCGCTGGGCGCCGAGGACCCGAAGCTGGGCGTCGAGATCACCGACTCCGAGTACGTCGTCGTGTCGATGCGCGTGATGACCCGCATGGGCGCCGCCGCCCTGGAGAAGCTGGGCGCCGACCGCCCGTTCGTGAAGGCGCTGCACTCCGTGGGCGCGCCGCTGGCCGACGGCCAGGCCGACGTGCCGTGGCCGTGCAACGACACCAAGTACATCACCCACTTCCCCGAGGATCGGGAGATCTGGAGCTACGGCTCCGGCTACGGCGGCAACGCGCTGCTCGGCAAGAAGTGCTACTCGCTGCGGATCGCCTCGGCGATGGCCCACGACGAGGGCTGGCTGGCCGAGCACATGCTGATCCTGAAGCTGATCTCCCCGGAGAACAAGGCCTACTACATCGCCGCCGCGTTCCCCAGCGCCTGTGGCAAGACCAACCTCGCGATGATCCAGCCGACGGTGCCGGGCTGGCGCGCGGAGACCTTGGGCGACGACATCGCCTGGATGCGCTTCGGCAAGGACGGCCGTCTCTACGCGGTGAACCCCGAGTTCGGCTTCTTCGGCGTCGCGCCGGGCACCAACCGCAGCTCCAACCCGAACGCCATGGCGACCGTGGAGGCGGGCAACACCGTCTACACCAACGTCGCCCTGACCGATGACGGCGATGTGTGGTGGGAGGGCCTGGAAGGCGAGCCCGATCACCTGATCGACTGGAAGGGCAACGACTGGTACCAGCGCGAGACCGAGACGCTGGCCGCGCACCCGAACTCCCGCTACTGCACGCCGATGGCGCAGTGCCCGATCCTGGCGCCCGAGTGGGACGACCCGCAGGGCGTGCCGATCTCGGCGATCCTGTTCGGCGGCCGCCGCAAGACCACCGTCCCGCTGGTCACCGAGTCCTTCGACTGGCAGCACGGTGTGTTCATGGGCGCGACGCTGTCCTCCGAGCAGACCGCGGCCGCCGAGGGCAAGGTCGGCACCGTCCGCCGCGACCCGATGGCCATGTTGCCGTTCCTCGGCTACCACGTCGGGGACTACCTGGGCCATTGGATCAACGTCGGCAAGAACGCCGACGCGGGCAAGCTGCCGAAGATCTTCTACGTGAACTGGTTCCGCCGCGGCGGCGACGGCCGCTTCCTGTGGCCGGGCTTCGGTGAGAACTCCCGCGTGCTGGAGTGGATCATCGGCCGTATCGAGGGTTCCGCCCAGGCGGAGGCGACCGCGATCGGCAACGTGCCGACCGCCGCGCAGCTCGACCTGGAGGGGCTGGATGTCGACCCCAAGGACGTCGACGAGGCGCTCGTCGTGAACGCCGACGAGTGGCGCAAGGAGATCCCGCTGATCGAAGAGTGGTTCGAGTTCGTCGGCGACAAGCTGCCTTCCGGCGTGCGTGACGAGTTCGAGGCGCTCAAGCAGCGTCTGGGCTGACACTCCACCCAAAGTAGCATTCGCCCGCACCATCCGGCAGATGGTGCGGGCGATTTGTTCTGCGAGACAAACGTTTCCGTGCTCAGCGCGGTCCGGAAGCACCCTTCGAGCATCGCGGTCGGCCGTGGAGCTCGCCGGACCACTCCGCGCGGTCCGCCCTCCACGAACCATGGCTTGTCGTCCAGCGTGGTCGTCGCTCTACCGCGCGGAGATCGCGGATCATGGCTGCCGGAAACGGCGACACCGTGTCGGTTATAGAATCCCGAGGGCTTCGAGCTGATCTAAAATTTCCGACACTCGTGTGTGAATCGATCTCATGCAGGCGACGAGCGGCACATCGTCATCGGTATCCGGAACATTGACTACGACAGTCGCCACGAGTCGGTTGTTGTATGTGAGCTGAGATTGTGTGAACCCAGGGCGAAGCTTCAAACGGAAATGTTTGAAAACAGCTCCCGGCACGAGTTCGTGGACTGCCAGTCCTGGAATATCCACGACTTCGTAGTCATCCGATGGTGCGAAAATCAGCTCGGTCCTGAACGAGTTGGTGACGAGCACTCGGCGGTGCGCGTCACGGTCGACGAGTTCGCGGAGAAGTCCGAGTGGGTGATGTGTCGGCTGCGGATCGTTATATGGCTGATGGCGGAGAATTATCGCTGTGGTCGTGGCGTCGAATATCTCCTGAACGCATATCTCCTCACCCCTGCTGTCCGTGCTGCTCAGCAAGATCGGGAAATGCTCCGCGTGCGGGTAGACGGCGTGGTCGAGGGCGGCCCTCGAGTTGGTGAGCGCGTCACCGGTGATCAGTCCCCACTCGTCGGGCACCTCGGATACGCTCACCGCGGCCACCTGGCAATCGATCTCGTTCTCGTATTCCAGGCTCGGGGAAAGGTCGACTCGGACTTCGACCTGGTTCGCGTTCTGGTATTCCGAGATCATGCGTTCGAGGTCATTGATGTGGTGTCCCGCGCGAGCAAGCTTGTGCCGTGCGCTTGCGATGCCGGTGACACCGTTCATAACGTTGAGCATACCGATCGGTCTGACGGGGCGGCTTGGTTATTCGGCGAACGGTGACATCCGGATCATGGCCAGGAAACCCGCCCTGTTGAGCCAATGAATCCGGCCTTTCGGCATCGCCTTCGCTTCCGCTCGGAAGGCGGCGACGACATGCCGTGCGAACTCCAGTCGCGGGTGCCGCCGCAGCAGTTCGGCGACCCACTCGCGGTCCAGTTCCGCCAGTCGCGTCCCGAGTACGTCCACCGAGGCTCCTGCGGAGACGAAGCCGCCGGGGTCGCCGAGATCGTCGGCGACCCCGGGCGTGATGTGGGCGGCGATGGCCGCGCCGATCGCTTCGGCCCGTTCCGGCGGCGCGCCCGCGCCCAGTGCGACGGCGGCCGCCCGTTCGCCGCCGACCACGGCGAAACACCTTCCGGGCGTGGGATGTTCGAGTTGCAGGTCATGCAGTAGACAGGAGACGTAGACGAGCTCGTCGTCGTAGGCGGCGCCGTCGAGATCCGCCAGGACCCGTCCGAAGTAGTAGGTCCGCAGCGAATGGTTCAGCACGTGCGGCGACAGCGACTCCCGCGCCTCGGTCTCCGCCGCGACGGCGAGCTGGGAGTCGGGTAACCGCAGGCCGGCGAACTCCAGCCGCCCGCGTCCCCGCCTGCCCAGTGCCAGCCGGAGCCGGTTGGGCGCCATGGCGGGCAGCGTGCGTGCGGTCGCGACGGCCAACGCGCGGCGTTGCTCTTTCGACAGAGCGCCCCCGGTGCGGGTGGCCCATGCCCAGTCGAGGCCCGTCGGTGCGGCCACGATTCCTCCTTCTGGTCGGAACTCGGTGTGCACTGAAGTCAAGCGTGTGTCCGGATCCGCGGCGAGTGGCGGAAATGACAGTATTGCTCGGATTCGTGCCAAACTGGGGACGATGAAGCAAGTCGTGGCGCTCGCGCTGGACGGGGTGATGGCCTTCGACCTGGCCTGTGCTGTTCAGGCGTTCCGGCACGGGCCGGGCAAGACCGGCGAGCCGTCCGGGTTCGAGATGCGGACCTGTGGGGTGCGTCCCGGTCCGGTGTGGACACCCAACGGCTTCGAATTGCGCGTGGAGCACGGGCTGGAGGCGTTGGCGGAAGCCGATGTCGTCGTCGTGCCCGGCATCGGTATCCCGACCCTGCCCACCCCACGGGAGGCGCTCGTCGCATTGCGCGGCGCGGCCGCGCGGGGCGCGACCATGGTGAGCATCTGCGTCGGCGCGTTCGTCCTGGCCGAGGCCGGGCTGCTGGACGGACGACGCGTGACTACGCACTGGGCCTATTGCGACGAGTTCGCCGAACTGTATCCGGCGGTGCGTTTGGACCCGACGGCCCTCTACGTCGATGACGGTGACGTGCTGACGTCGGCCGGGCTGTCGGCGGGTCTCGATCTGTGCCTGCACATCGTCCGCCGCGAGCTGGGCGCGCACGCGGCGGCGGAGCTGGCCAGGTGGAACGTCACCGCGCCGCACCGGGAAGGCGGTCAGGCGCAATACATTCCGGACGCACCCGCCGCGCGTACCGATGGCGGTCTCGCCGCGACGATGGCCTGGGCGGTGGCGGAACCAGCTGCGGCGGTGGACGTTTCGGCGCTGGCCGCGCACGCGCTGATGAGCGAGCGGACCTTCATCCGTCGTTTCAAGGCGCAAGTCGGCACCACGCCGCGGCGGTGGCTGGATGCCCAGCGCACCGCACGGGCGCGCGAGCTTCTGGAAACCACGCGTTTGCCAGTGGAAGTCGTCGCGGTAAAGGCCGGGTTCGGCAGCGTCACCGCGCTCCGGGCGCACCTGCGTGCGGCGACGGGCGCGACACCGGCCGCGTATCGCCGGTCGCTGGGCCGGTGAACGCACCGGGGTGAAGTGCCTGGTACGGCGAATGACCTTGCGGGGGAGATGATTCGGTTGTGCCGACCTCGGCGCTCGGGAGTCGGGCGGTCGGATCGGTGTCCCGCGTCACACTCTAGTTCGCGAAATTCCCACGGACCGATCGGTTTAGCCGGATGGGAAAGGGGGTAATGATCTTGTCGAGAGATTTCGTGTATTCGTAACCTATGCTTGGCGTGTTCTTCCTTCCGCATCACCCAGTCGGATTACTGGCGGTTAACTGATCGACTGAACGACTTCCCTACCGATATCGGACCCGCGATGCCGCGGCGCACGGCGAGATCGACGCGAGAGGTGGATGGAGCATGGCCGATCCGGAGATGACGATGTCGGTTGCCCCGATGGTGGCCGAATTCGAGTTCGAGACCGTGAGTACCCCGCTGCGCCGGGCCGCGGGACGGCTGCGCGCGGTGCTGCCGCCCGGGTGGCGCGTCGAGATCGTCGACGCACCACCCCGGCGTTACGGCAACCGTGCTCCGCTGCTGCGTGTGGTCATGCCACCGGAGTGATCAGCCGGTCCAGCCGAGCGGCATGAGCAGCGACTTCTGCTCGCAGAACGAATCGAGACCCTCCGGGCCGTTCTCGCGGCCGAGTCCGGAGGCTTTGTAACCGCCGAACGGCGAACTCGGATCGAACGCGTACCAATTGATCGCGTAGGTGCCGGTGCGCACCCGCGCCGCGATCTCGGCGCCGTGTTCGATATCGGTCGTCCACACCGAGCCCGCGAGACCGTAGACCGAGTCGTTGGCGATGGCCACGGCCTCGTCCTCGGTCTCGTACGGGATGACCGAAAGCACCGGTCCGAAGATCTCCTCTTGGGCGATGGTCGACTTGTTGTCCACGTCGGCGAAGATCGTCGGCTCGACGAACCAGCCCCGGTCCAGCCCCTCCGGGCGACCGCCGCCGAGCACGAGTCGCGCTCCCTCGGCCTTGCCCTTGGCGATGTAGCCCTCGACCCGATCGCGCTGGCGTTCGGAGATCAGCGGACCCAGCTGCACGCTCGGGTCGTTCGGGTCGCCCACCTTCATCGTCTTCACGTGTTCGACCAGCGCGTCGAGAATCTCGTCGTACCGGCTGCGCGGGGCGAGGATGCGGGTCTGCGCGACACAGCCCTGCCCGCTGTTCATCAGGCCGGAGAACGCGAGCACCGGGATATTGGCCGCGACGTCCATGTCGGGCAGCAGGATCGCCGCCGACTTGCCGCCGAGTTCGAGCGAGACGCTCTTGAGCTGACCGGTGGCGATGGCGCCGATCTTGCGGCCGACCGCGGTGCTTCCGGTGAAGGTCACCTTGTCCACGCCGGGGTGTGAGACGAGGTACTCGGCCGCGTCGGGCTCGGCGGGCAGCACCGAGAGCACGCCTTCGGGCAGGCCCGCCTCGGTGAAGATGTCGGCGACCAGGTTCGCCGTGAGCGGAGTCAGCGGGGCGGGCTTGAGCACGATGGTGCAACCGGCCAGCAGGGCGGGCGCGAGCTTGTTGACCGCGAGGAACAGAGGGACGTTCCACGCGGTCACCGCCGCGACGACACCGCGCGGCTCGCGGGTGACCCGAGTGGTGCCGAACCCGCCCACCCGGGTCTCCGACCACGGGAAGGACTCCGCCAGGGCCGCGTAGGCGTCCAGTGCGGCGACCGCGGGCAGCTGGTTCAGCGTCATCGCGATCATTTGCGGCGCGCCGACCTCGGCGGTCAGCGCGGCGAGCAGATCGGCGGAACGCTGTTCGATCAGCCGGGCGGCGCGGGTGAGTACCTCGGCTCGCTCCTTCGGGGGCGTGGCGGGCCACGGTCCGTGATCGAAGGCGTGCCTGGCCGCGGCGACCGCGGCGTCGACATCCGCCCGGCTCACCGCGGGGACGCTGCCCACCGGCTCGACCGTGGCCGGCGAGATGACCTGGATGCGCTCGGCGGTGGCTGGCGCGGTCCAGCGGCCGCCGATGAACAAGCTGTCGTAGTGCATGAGAACACGTTACAGTTTTGCCTCCGCATTGTCTGTAACCTGTTCCAGTTTTACGGCCCGGCGGCGCCCTGGCCAGTCTGAATCCCGACCTCTCGGTTCGCTTTTCGCAGAACGCACTATTGCGTTCTGTTGCTGGAAGGGGGATGCTGTATCGACATATCAGCTCGCTCCATTACCGAATCGTTACCGCAAACTGGGGAGTCCGAGTCATGGCGGTGCAAGTGATCGGCCGGTCGCTGATGACCAGTGATCAAACCGAGCATCAGGCTAAGAGTGTCGGCAGTGGCGGGTGGGTGGTCTCGTTCCTACCCGGACGCACCCTGACAATCGAGCAGGCGACGGCGGCTATGCAGGCCGCGGAGGCGGTCGCCGCCGTAGGGATGCTGGCCGACCTGGTCGGGCTCACCACGCTCGAGACCGTCGGGTTGGCGATGCGCGAATCGCCGTGGAGCGAGCCCGTGCACGCTCCCTGTGGGAAGCGGCACTGGCGCCGCGGATGGCTGGAGCCGTACTTCGGCTAACTTTTGGTTGCCACCACGACCAGATTGCTCACAAGTAACTCACGCACCATCGGCACCCGGATCAACCACCACGCCCAGCGGGGGTGGTAGCGCGGGAAGACCGTGTGCACCTCCGCCGGAGTACGTGCCGCCCAGCGCAATCCGTCAGCGGCCCGCACCGCGAACAGCGACGTGCCGAACCTGTTCTTGGGTTCGCGCCCGTGCTTGCGCCGATACCGCCGGGCGGCGTACTCGCCACCGAGGTAGTGCCACGGCCCGGTCTCGTGGCCGCCGAACGGGCCGTGCCACACCGTGTAGGAGAGCACCATCAGCCCGCCCGGCCTGGTCACCCGCACCATCTCGTCGGCCATCACCCACGGCTTCGAGACATGTTCGGCGACGTTCGACGAGAAACAGATGTCGATCGCGTCGTCGCGGAACGGCAGCGCCATCCCGGACCCGCGGACCGCGCCCGCCACGGAAAGGCCCGCGGCGTGCATCTCCGTCGGATCGGGCTCCACCGGAATGTAGCGAGCCCCCGTACGGGCGAACTCGTCCGCGAAGTAGCCCGGACCGCCGCCGACGTCGAGTATCGTCGCCCCGTCCAGCGACCGGCCGGTGAGATCGGCGTAGAAGTCGGCGATCAGCGCCGCGCTGTCGGCGGCCAGACCTCCGTAGAACAGGGCCGGGTCGGTCTGCTCGAACCGAAAACTGCCGAGCAGTCGCAGCGACCGGCGCAGGGTCGCCCGGCGGGCGAACCGAGGCGAACTCCTGCGTGTCGGCGTCTTCGCGGCTTTGAGCACGGCGCCGAGTCTCGCACAACCCGGATGCCGGCCTGCTCGGGCGGGTGCTCGGGATAGGGTGTAGCGCGACGTCCGACATTCCCACCGGGACCTACTGACCGAGAGAAGCTCCACCGTGCGCGAAGTCCTCCTGCTCTGCTGGCGCGACACCGGGCACCCACAGGGCGGCGGCAGCGAGCGGTACCTCGAGCAGGTCGGCGCGCAGCTCGCGGCACGCGGGGTTCGAGTCACCCTCCGTACCGCCCGCTATCCGGGGGCGCCGCGGCGCGAACACGTGGACGGCATCACCATCAGCAGGGCGGGCGGACGCTACACGGTGTACCCGCGAGCGCTGGCCGCGCTCCTGCTGGGCAGGATCGGTCTCGGCCCGTTGCGCGGCGTGCGGCCGGACGCGGTGATCGACACCCAGAACGGCATACCGTTCTTCGCCACCGCCGTCACCGCGGCCCCGTCGGTGGTGCTGGTGCACCACGGTCACCGGGAGCAGTGGCCGGTCGCGGGCCGGCTGGTCGGCCGCGTCGGCTGGTGGATCGAGTCGTGGCTGTCGCCCCGCGTACACCGCCGCAATCAATATCTGACCGTTTCCCTGCCGTCGGCGGAAGAGCTGGCCACCCTCGGTGTGGACCGCTCCCGAATCGCGGTGGTTCGCAACGGGGCCGAACCTGTTCCAGTGGACGCACCCACCGGCGCCGCGGAAACCCGCACTCCCACACCAACTGTCGTGGTGCTGTCCCGGCTGGTGCCGCACAAGCAGATCGAGGACGCGCTCGCGGCCGTGGCCCGGCTGCGCGACCGCATCCCAGGTCTGCGCCTCGACGTGATCGGCGGCGGCTGGTGGGCGGACAACTTGCGGGACAACGCCCGCGAACTCGGTATCGCCGACGCCGTCACCTTCCATGGGCACGTGGACGAGCGCCGCAAGCACGAACTCCTCGCGCGCGCCTGGGTGCATGTGCTGCCTTCCCGGAAGGAGGGGTGGGGGCTCGCGGTGATCGAGGCGGCACAGCACGGTGTTCCGACGGTCGGCTATCGCAGCTCGCGCGGGCTCACCGATTCCATCGTGGACGGCGCCACCGGAATCCTGGTCGACGACGTAGCCCAGTTGGCCGACGCCGTCGGCGACCTGCTGGACGATCCCGGCGCGCGCACGGTCATGGGGGAGAAGGCCCGCGCCCGCGCGCGCGAATTCTCTTGGGAGCAAACCGGAAACGGAGTCTACGAAGTATTGGCGGCGGCCGCCCGCGGCGAGCACACGAGCGGGTTGATCGCGCCGCGGACAGCGGACTGAAATCGTGCGTCAGTTCCGTGATCGCGAGCGGAATCGTGCGCCGAGAGCGGTCAGTGTGCCTGCGACGAGCACCGCGACCCAGAGCAGGTGGGCCGTGGCGGCGACGGAGCGTTGTGTGGTCGTCGAGGTACCGCGCTCGACGACACCGGGCACGCGATACAGCGCCAGGTCCGCGTCCTCGTAGACCTGTTCGACCTGGGCGAGAGTCGACGCCGATGCGCCGACCGGTCCAGGGGTGGTCCGTTCGACGAGGATCCAGCCAACGCCGAGGCGGGCGAGGTCCGCGGGCGCGCCGCCGTGGAGCAGCAGGTTCTCCACTTCTCGTGCGCGGGCGCCTTCACCGGAGACGGTGCGTCCGCGCACCGGGAGTTCGCCCGTCTGCAAGACGTCGTTGGGCAGCATGCGCGGGGCGGGGTCGAGCACGGGAGCCGCGCCGCTGTAGCGGAACTTGCGGAACATTCCGCCCGGCAGCACCGCGACGTCGCCCGGACCGTCCATCCTTGCGGCGACCTGCTGCCAGCCGGCGGGATAGTGCACGGGCCGGACGGCTCCACCGACGCCCCAGGCGAGGTCGTAGAGCGGCAACACCATAAGCGCCACGAATACCGCTGTGACCGTTGCCGTCGTGGCCGGAGACGCCGTCGCGGGCCGGGCGGTCGTCGCGTCCGCGCGGGAAAGACGCCGAGCCGTCACCACGCACCCCGCCGCCGCGCACAACGCGAAAGCGGGCATGGCCAAGGCCGCGTACTTCTGGGTGTCGCGCAGCAGACCCGCGCCGGGAACGTGGGCGACCAGCCATTCCAGTGCGTGCATGCCCCACGTGGTCGCGCCGAGCGCGGGGAATAGGATCGCGATCACGGCGAGCAGCAGCAATGCCCGGCGGACGTGGCGGTTGTCGGGATCGGGGCCGCCGGTGGCGACGGAGCGCACGCCCAGCACGACTATCGCCAGCAGTACCAGCGTGCCGATCGCCGCCAGCGGTGTGGTGCGCGAGTCCGGTACCGCCTCGGCGTTCCAGATCCCGCCGAGACCGGCCAGGCTCCCGAGCGTGCCCAGACCGGGTTCGGCCCGCGCGGCGAAGGCCGCGATACCCGCGGGATCGGATGGCTCCGCGCCCGCGCCGGACAGCGCGGTCGCGGCCAGCCATGGCGCGGAGGCGGCCAGCCAAAGGACGAACGTCGCGGCGAGTTGACGTCGATGGACCAGGGCGAAAGCGGTCACGCCCGCCAGCAGCGCTCCGGTCGGAGTGAGTCCGGCCGCTGCGAGCGATCCGGCCAGGGCCGCCCAGGTGGATGCCGTTCGGACGGTCGCGCGCGGCGCCGCTGTGACGCTGAGCCGATTCGGCCCGCCTTCGCCCGCCGTGCCGGTTGGTACGGAGTTGCGCGGATGTTCGGCTGAATCGGCCGGAGCGGTGTCGTCGGAACGATGGGAGGAGCCGGGCGCGGCTGGTTGCCAGTGGGGCTCGGCTGCCGCTACCCCGCCGGGGTGTCCGGGTGGGTGACGCGTAGCCAGTGGTGGTTCGGCTCGGCCGGTCGACCCGGTGTGCTCACGGCCCTCGGTCGGTGCGACTCCGCTCGCACGATCGGACACGTGGTGCGTAGTCGCCGGCGCTTCCCATGGGACAGCTGTTTCGGAACGCGGGCCGTTACCGGTGATGTCAGCAGGCGCTTCGCTGGGGTGATCGATTGTGTCCGGGGTGCCCAGCGGATCGCCGTGCGGGGTGGACTCGGTGGTGTCGGCCGAGGCGGGTGTGTTCGAAGGGATCCGTCGGCGTCGCTTCGCAGTGGCCGTACCTCGAAGGCGGTAAGCGGCCAGCGCTGTCCACGGCAACGCCGCATAGCCCGCGAGCAGGCTCCAGTGTCCCTGGAGCAGCCGCTCGGCCACGTACGGATTCCACAACGCGACCGTCGCGGCGACCAGTTGCGGGCCGAGCGACGCGCGCAGCAATTCACGCGCGAGCGTCGCCGCTCCGTACGCCGCGGCCCACAGTGCGACGAGCAGAATCGCCTTGACCACCAGCCCGCCGTCCGCGAACGACGTCAGCGCCGCGAGCAGAGCGTCCTGTGGCACCGCCCGTGGCGCGGCGTCGCCGAGGCCGAGCGCCGCGTCGGTCGGATAGTTGCGCGGCGTGCTCACCGCGTCCCGCAACAACAGATACCCCGGCGCGAGCAACGGCCCCGCGACGAGCAGCGCACCGGCCGCGCTGTATGCCGCGACCACCGCTCGAGTCCGACTGCTCCCGCTCACGCCTGAGCACTGTACGTCCCGGCCACCACCGCCGCCGATCCAGCGGCGTCGGCGCGGAAATGTCACGGCTGAATCCGGGGGGACCGCGGGGGTGCTGTGTACCAGCGCCGTCGCAGCCGGCCGTACTCCGGTATCAGCTGGCGGGCGCACCGTCTGATCTGGGGTGATGTGCTGCCGCGAGGATGACGAGGACCAGGGTGGGTGCTGTGTGGTCGCGAGTCTGTCGAGGCCGAAAACTGTCGGGACGCCGGCGAGCGCATTGCCTGTCCCAGGTCCGGCGGGGCGCGACGGGCGGTGGTCCGTGCGAGTGGGACGATGGGCGGCGTGTCTGCTGTCCGTCGGTTTCCTGTGGTGGCGGATCTGACGTGGGTGACGGCCGGTGCGATGACCGCGAACGTCGCCGGGTATCTGCTGCAACTGCTGGCCGGGCGGTGGCTGGGCGTCACCGGGTACAGCGAGTTCGCGAGTCTGCTCGCCGTCCAGCTGCTGTGCGCGGTGCCCGCGCTGGCGTTGCAGAACGTGGTGGCCAGGGAACTCGTTCGCGGCGCGGGAACGGCGGCGCTGCGCGGGCTGCAGTGGCGCTGCGCGGTGATCGTCGCCCTGGTGGCCGCGGTGCTGGTGCCGCTGGTCGCCGTCACGTTGCATGCCGGAGTGGCCGCCACCGCGGCGGCACTTGGCGCGGCGCCCGCGCTGGTGCTGTTGTCCGGCGAGCAGGGCGTGCTGCAGGGCAGCAAGCGGTTTCGAGCGCTGGGAGTCGTGCTCGGCGCCGCCGGGGTCGCCCGGGTCGCGCCCGCGCTGATAATCCTCGCGCTGGGCGGCGGCGCGACGATCGCGCTGTGGGCCGCCGCATGCGGCATCGCGACGGCGGCAGTGCTGGCCAGGATCGTCGCAGGTGCGCCGTCCGAGCGCGCCCGAAACGAACCCGGCGAGGTCTCCGCGCCCGGAGTGCTGCCGGTCCTGCGGGCCGCCCAGGTGCAGGCGGCGATGATGGCTCTCTCGTCGGCGGACCTGATCGTGGTCCGGATCGTGCTCGACGACGTGGACGCCAGCCGTTACGCCCTCGGCACCATCGCCACGAAGATCGCCTTCTGGCTGCCGCAGGCGGTCGGTGTCGTGCTCTATCCGCGAATGGCGCAGCCGACGCACTCGGCGAGCGCGATCCGGGCCGCGCTGGCGGTGCTCAGCGGCATCGGTCTCGTCGCCGTGCTCGGGGCCGCGCTGGCCGCGCCGCTCGCCCCGCTGCTCGCGGGTGAGGACTACGCCCCGATCCAGGGCCTGCTGTGGTTGTTCGCGTTGCACGGCGCGCTGCTGGCCGTGCTGCAAGGCGCGGTGCTCTCGGCCATCGCCGTCGACCGCACTTCCCTCGCACTGGTCACCTGGCTGGGCCTGGTTGTCGAAGTCACCCTGATGCTGTCGCTGGCCCGCTCGATTCCGGCGCTGATCACCACGGCGGTATCGGTCGCGGCCACCACCACCGTCGTGGTCGCCGTCATGGTCCTGCGCGCGGCCGACCACACGGCGCGCCCCGAACCGCTGCGCCCGGTCGGCTGACCGAAACGAATTCGGCTCCCCCGCCGGAGGGCGGGGGAGCCGAATTCAGGAACGCTCAGCCGGTCAGGGCTGCTTATCGATCCGAATCTGTTCGGTCGGCGCGTCGTCGGCGCCGCGGTTGACGCGCGGGGCCGGGCTGGTCGGAGCCGAACCGCCCGGACGCTGGAACGGGGCCCCGCCCGCCCGCGCGGGCGTCGGAGCCGAGCCGCCGCGAATGCCGAGAACCACACCGACGATCAGCGCGATCACACCGAGGACGCCCAGGATGATCGGCAGGATCCGGCCGTACAGCGACAGCTTGTCGATGTTCTCCTTGGCCACCGAGAGCTGCGACTCGATCGTGTTCTCGTCGAACATCAGGTGCGACTTCAGCGCGGTGACCTCCGGCTTGTCCGCGGTGCGCGAGTAGTAGAGGTGCAGCGCCTCGCCGCCCTTGACGACCGTGCCGGTCTGCGGCTCCACCCACAGGTCACGGGTGTTGGTGTAGTAGCGGGTCATGGTCACCGGGGCATCGCCGCCCTCGACGCCCCACTTGGCGGCGGGCAGGCTCAGCCGGTTGGTCGGCGCCTGCACGACGTCCCAGAGGCTGGTGGCGGGCACCGACATCTGGAAGTGGTAGACCTTCGTGTTGTTGATCTCGGTCTCTTCGATGAAGTTCGCGTCGAAGGTCTTGCGAACGTTGAGATCGAAGTACGGGTAGGTCTTCTTCTCGGTGCCGATCGGGAATCGGTACTGCAGACCGGTGTGCTGCACCGGCTCCGCGATGCTCTGGCCCTCCAGGTTCGCGGTCACCGCGATCGAACCGTTCGGCTGGGTGCTGACGGGCTCACCGGTCACCCGGTCGATGGTCACCCGGTCGACGGTCGCGGTGAGCAGGCCGGTGTCGCCCTGCTTGTCGATGCGCCGCAGCGTCTGGCCCGCCTGCACCGTCATCTGGTGGGCGTCGGCCGGGTCCTCGACGGTGAGGAAGCGCTGCGAGACCAGCGGGACGTTGGTGTCGACCTTCGCCGAGCCTTCCGGAGCGGTCAGCGACTTGGAGTCGAGTACCAGGCTGTCCTCATTCTGCTGGTTCGTCGCGATAGTGGTGATCTCCAAGTCGAGGGGAGTTTTCGCCAGTTTGTCGACGGTGTAGGTCGGGATCATGATTGCGGCGACGATCAGCAACGCGCCGAGACCCACGAGCAGGCAGGCCACCGTCCTTCTGGTACCGGCACTCAGTGCCATGCAAACTCTCCTCGTCGTAGAACACAGGTCGCTCCGGCGAGTACTGCGGGCACGCCGCGGCACTCGTGAGCCCCGACACTAACAGTCCGATGTCGTACCATGCGGCGTCGAGGCCGGAAACGGCCGAGAAATCGCCCGAGTCTAGCGCGAAATCTGAAACGTCGGGTTATCAACTGTGGACCTGCCGAGGCAGACTGGAGCCCGATGACCGCAACCCTGCCCAGCACCGCGCCCGCGACCGAACGGGTGCGCCCCCGCGCGTTCGTGCCTGCCTTGGAAGGCATGCGCGGTATGGCCGCGCTCGGTGTGCTGCTGACCCATGTCGCCTTCCAGACCGGCGCAGCGGGCACGCCGGTCGTCGGACGGGTGTGGGGCCGGTTCGACATGGCGGTGGCGGTGTTCTTCGCACTGTCCGGCTTCCTGCTCTGGCGTCCGCACGCGGCGGCGGCGCGCGGACTCGACACCGCTCCGCCCGTGGGCTACTACCTGCGGCATCGTGCCGCCCGCATCCTGCCCGCGTACTGGGTGGTGGTGTGCGCGGTCCTGGTGCTGCTGCCAAGCGCCGCCGGAACCGCGGGCCTTCGGGTCTGGGTGTCGAACCTGGCGCTGTTGCAGGTATTCGTGCCGCTGACGCTCACCGACGGCCTTACGCAGATGTGGAGCCTCTCGGTGGAGGTGGCCTTCTATCTGGTGCTGCCGTTGCTGGCGTTCGCGCTGGTGCGCCTGCGCGGACCGGCGGCGCGGTGGCGGGTGCCGGTGCTGGTCGCCGTCGCCCTCATCAGTCTCGGCTGGAATTTCATTCCGGTCCCGACACCCGACGCGATCCACGCGGACAACTGGCTGCCCGGATATCTGCCCTGGTTCGCCGCGGGCATGCTCCTCGCGGAGCTCGCCGAACATAGCGTTCGGCTATCACGCTGGTGGAAATTTGGCGGGAATCAGCCCCTGATGTGGGCCGTCGCGGCGGTGGCCTTCCTGCTCGCGGCTACCGATCTGGCCGGTCCGGCGGGTCTGACCCGGGCCGAACCATGGCAGTACGCGGTGAAGATGGGGCTGGGCGCGATCATCGGCTTCGCGCTGCTCGCGCCGCTGGTGCTGCGGGACCCGGACGCGCGCGGGCATCGCTGGCTGGAGTCGCCGGTGGCCGCGACGCTCGGACGCTGGTCCTACGGCATCTTCATCTGGCACCTCGCGGTGCTGTCGATCGTCTTCCCGGTGTTCGGCATCCTGCCCTTCCAGGGCGACTTCGGTTACGTCCTTGTTCTCACGGTCGCCATCACCCTTCCGGTCGCCGCGGCCAGCTATGCGCTGGTGGAGGAGCCGGTGCGGCGCTGGGCTCGCCGCCGGGACCGGGTGCGACGGAGCTCCGAACCCGAGCCCGCGCCCTGATCGGCGGGTCCCGCTCGAAGTCAGCCGTCGAGTTGCCGGTGGATGTCCATCAGGTGGTGGCGCAGCTCGTGCAGGGTGTGCACCGCCAGCCAGCGCAGGGAGCGATCCGCGGGTTCGGGGTAGGGGAAGCCGAGGGTGCGTTCCCAATCGTCGTCGCCGAGTCGCTCCAGCACGTTGGCGAACAGCAGGGCGGCGTCACGGATCTGGCGGGCCACGTCGGCGGGGTTCTGCTGGGCGTAGCCGTCGTGCTCGACTCGTTCGTCCCGGCCCATCGCGGTGATGGGCGGGTTGTCCGAACGGCGAGCGGCCAGCACGCGTTCGCGCTGGGCCAGCAGCACATCCCGGACATGGCAGGCGTACTCCAGCGGCGACCACACATCGGGCTTGCCGCGCTCGCGCAACTTGACGCTGTCGGCGCCGAGCAGGTCGGCGTATTCCACGGCGTGCTCCCGCGCCAGCGACGGCACGTCGGCCGCCGAAGCCAAGTCGTAGACGAAACCGCATTCGGCACAGGTGTTCACGCGTGGTCACGTTAGCAACGGGTGCCGTTGCGGCGCACGGCGAATGGGCGTCTTGTCCAGCGGCGCCGCCGCGCGTTCGCGCGGGCCGAGGTCGCCGGCCGGCGCGCAGGCCGCGGGTCAGTGCTCTCCGGTCGGCGGATCGGTTTCGTCCGGCCGGATCGCGCCGGGCCGATCGGCGTGTTTCGGCCGAGGCAGCGCCGCGATGCCCACCGCGATGATCGCGAGCACCGCGGGCAGCTGCACCAGCACGGAGCCGCCCATATAACGGTCGGGCGAACGCCACGGGCCCGTGGACAGCGCGGCAGCGGACAGCATGGTGCCCATGCCCGCGACGACGACGAGCGCGCGCGGTGTGACAAATCGCGTGAAACGCGTTGCGGCCAAGGCGATCACCGTGGCGGCACCACCCACCGGACCTGCGATCACGGTGGCCGCGCCGGTGAGCCCGATCGCGCCCATCCAGCGACGGCCCCAGGTGCCGGGCACTTCGGTGCTCGAATTCGCCTGGTCGGTAGGCATACCCGCGGCAGGCCGCGCGCGGCGGGGAACGGCCAGCACCGCGAGCGGAAGGAGCAGCAGCAATCCGCCGAAGATGGCGAGGCGATACCACCGGTCGACCGGGAAGGTGATCGTCACCGGGCCGGTGGCATCGGCAGGCAGCAGCCAGGCTTGCTGCCAGCCATCGACCACCACGGGTTCGAGCACGCGCCCGTCCGCGCTGGTCGCGCGCCATCCGACATTGGTGCTCAGCGGCAGCACGAGCAGGCGGTCACCCGCGTTCGTCGGCGGTGCGGCGGCGGCTTCCGCCCCGGTTCGGTTCAGGCGCAGGCGATCCACGAAGAAGAGGTCGGTCGGACCGACCGCCACGTCGGCCCGGCCTTGCGGCAACGCGAGCTCCGGTGTGTCCGCTTCGTCCGTACACACCCGGGCGGGAACCGGCGCACCGGACCGCAATTCGCCGACGGTGGCGGTGACCGTGGTGCGCAGCGTCCGGCCGCCCGCGTCGATCGTCGGGCCGAGTGCGCACGGCACGGTGATCTCGCGGTCCAGCGCGGCGGCCTCCGGGTAGTCCGGTCCGATGACCGTCACCTCGGCCAGTCCGGGCGGCTGGGTCTGGACGAAACCCAGCGCGGTCTTGTCCAGCACCGGCTGCCAGGTCCGCATGCTCAACTCGATGCGGTCGGTCACCGTGGGATGCAGGGAGATCCGCGTCGGCGCGCCCCGGCCGTCGTCGTCCAGCTCGCGCACCTGCGGGCCGTCGCCGAGGTTGACCGTCACCGAGGTGGGCGCGGCGGGCAGACCGCCGAGCGAGGGAGTCAGTTCGAGGCCGGTCACCAGCGTGGGCTCGGGCAACTCGAGGGTGAGCGTCGGCCTGCCTGCGGTCGGCTCGCGGACCGAGTCCTCCGGTGCGGTCCAGCTCGTGCGCGGATCGCCGTCGGTCGCGGCGAATGCGGCCCCGCGCAGGTCGCCGACGTCGGCCTTGCCCCGGGCCACCGGCCTGGCGTGGTCGGTGAGCAGCGCCTCCAGTGCCGGACCTTGCCGGGTTCGGACGGTCAGTTCCGGGGCGACCGACATCGGTTCCGGGACGGTCAGCGTGCGCTGAAACGCCCCCGGTTCCTCCGGGGCCAAGGCGAGACCTTTACTGCAACGCACCCGGTCGGGCGCGTCGAAACAGGCACTGCGGCCGGGGAATTCCTGACCGAGATCCCATCCCCGCACCGGTGCGCCCGCGGGAGCCGACGGCACCACGGTGCGATGCCTGATGTCGACGCGGACGGGCGCGTTGCGCGTCGAGTAATCGTCCAGCGTGAGTTCGCTGATCCCGAATTGCCCTCCCGAGGAACCGTTCTCGGTGCGAATCGCGGTGATCTTCAGCCACTCGGTGCGGCCTGCGGGGAGCGAAACCGAGACCGGCGCACCGGGTTCGGGCACCCGCACCGAAACGGTGCCGTTCGCGGTGCGCACCTCGATCCATTTGACCGGGTCGCCGATGGCGGCCGAACTGGTGGTCAGGTTCAGTTGCCCGGCCTTGATCGGGTGGTCGAGATCGAGCCGGAGCCATTGGCCGAGGGCGTGCTCGGTGCCGTTGCTGATCCATGCGGTGGACGGATCGCCGTCGACGACGGCCGCGGTGGAACTTCCCGGGGCCGCGCCGCCGAGCTGGGTGGCGTCGGCGGCCGAGCTCGACGCGGTGACAGTGGCGCCCGACCACTCGCCGCGCACCAATTCGGTGCCTGACACCGGATAGTCGGGGACCAGGTTGAAGGTGCGGCGCGCGTCGTCGGGTGCGCGCAACGCGGAGTTGTGGTTGTCCACCCGGCCGAAATCGGCTTCGCGATCCATCGGCGTATCCGTGACCGTCACCGGGCCGAGCGGCAACCCGGCCTCGGTCGCGTCGGCGGTGAGCAAGGCGGGTGTCCGGGCGAGGCCGGGATCGCGGCGCATCCGCTCGAGCACTTCGGGGCCGCCCTGGATGACCGGGACGTCTCCGAGTGGGACGGTGTACGCGCCGGGGAAAGCCTCGGGCGCGCCGGTGCCGCTACGCACTTCCGCGGGTGTCCCGTGGCCCGGCGCGTCCACCCGGTAGATCTCGATCGCCGGGTACGGCGGGCGCAGGTCACCGTCGGCCACCAGGTCGTCGGCGATCACCACCGATTCGATGGGGTTGCCGAACTCGGCCGCCTTGTGCAGCCCGGGCGACCCGTCGAGCGCCTGATGGGCCAGCATCGGCCGGGTCGAGCGGGAGGTCTCCGGATCGAGGTCGTTGCGCAGGACGACGACGCCGATCCCTTGGGCGCTCAGCGTCGCGGCCAGTCCGGCCGATGGCCTGCCGTCGGCGATGAGCCGCTGCACCGAATCCATCGCGCGGATGGTGCCGGGCGGGTTCAGCGGCACCGCGTCGCGGATCGCCCACGGCGTTCGGGCCAGCGCTTGCAGTGGTTCGTCGCGCGTGAGTCCCCAGACCTGACTGCCGAAGGGCGCGCCGGGCACCACCAGGGCGCGCGTATCGGCGGCGTTGTGCTCGAGCCAGTCCGCGGTCTGCTGCCAGTACGCGGGTACCCGGTCGTAGGCGCCGCGCGGGGCGAGTTTGCCGGTCCAGGCCAGCGAGGTGGACAGGGCCAGCGCGGTGAGGATCAGCGCCGCGATCGCGACCGCGCGGTCCCGCTCCGGGTGCGCGAAAGCGCTCCGCCAAGACTTCAGCGGTACCGAGGCGGGCAGCGGAACCCGGGCGAGCAGCTGCGCCAGCCCCAGCACGAGCGGGATGCGGATCAACGGCTCCAGCTTGTGCACGTTGCGCAGCGGGGCGCCGCCGGAGTCCAGGAAGACGCGCACCGACTCCGCGAACGGTCCGCTCAGTTCACCGACGAACCCGGCGGTGATGCCGACCAGCCCGACACACAGGATCAGGACGAGCCTGCCGCGATACGGCATGGACCGCAGGGCCAGCCCCGCCATGCCCGCCGCCGCGACCAGCCCGGTGGCCAGCACCGCCGCGGGCTGGGTGACCAGCACCGCGCCCGCGATGCGTTCCGGCGAGACGAACGGCGTCCAGCTGTCGGTGCCGCGCAGCACCTCGCCGAGCGAGGCCCACTGCGTGGTCACGCCCGAGGACTCGATGTAGTCCAGGAACGGCGGACTCACCTTGCCGAGCAGCAGCAACGGCACCGCCCACCAGAAGGTGGCCAGCACCAGCAGCGGGATCCAGGCGGCGGTGAAGCGCCACCAACGCTGGTTGTAGCGAGAGAAGCCCGCTCGGGCGCCGTCGGACGCAGTCCGTCCACGGCCGGTCACAGGCGAAGCAGCCGCCCACCACAGCAGCGCAGGCAAAAAGGCGGCCACGGTCGCGACCGCGTTGACCGAGCCCATCAGAGCCAGCGCCAGCGCACTGCCCGCGGCGGACTCGGCCCCGCCCCGCCGCCGCTCGCGCCCGGCGACGCCGAGCGCGGCGGGCGCGAGCAGCACCCACGGCGCCAGCATCATCGGCAGCGTCTCCGAGGAGATCGACCCGACGGTGGTCAGCACTCGCGGCGACAACGCGAAGGCGAGCGCGGCGACGACGCGTGAGCCGCGCGTGCCGATGCCGAGCGCCTCGCACAGGCGCACGATCCCCCAGAATCCGGCGAGCAGCAGCAGCGCCCACCAGATCCGCTGCGTCACCCAGGCGGGCACGCCCAGCAGATGGCCGAGCGAGAAGAACGCGCCGTGCGGGAAGAAGTAGCCATAGGCCTGGTTCTGCACCTGACCCATCGGCGCCTGGCTGCTCCACAGATGGCTCGCGCGTTCCAGGAAGCCGAGCGGATTCTGCGCCAGGTCGTATTTCGTGTCGGCGACCGTGAGTCCGGGCGCCTGCACGAAGGTCAGCAGGAACGCCACGACGACGGTCGCGGCGAACCAACGTCTGCCCAGCGGCGCGGTGCTGTGCTGCCCCGGCGCCGCGGACGATCCGAGCGAGTCGGCGGGTGAAGCGGAGGTCAGCGGGTCAGCGGCTGCCGTACTCAACGTTGTTCAGCAGCGAGGAGTCCTTGTCGCCGCTGCGATCGATCTCCGGCCGCGAGTTCTGCTGGACCGCCATGGTGATGAGGAAGACGCTGAGCACGCCCAGCACGGCGCCCGCGACGGCACTCGCAACACCCGGGACAGCAAACTTCATCGCGGTACTCCAATACGTCGATGCAGGCACGTTCCCGGCCAACCTAGCAGGGCGTCCGGTATTTGTATGCGTTCAGGCCGCCGAATCTCCGCTGAACGCGCCCCGGCCGACGCTGGAGCGCCCGACGGACTGCCCGGAAAGCGGCCGCGTCAGCGGGCGGGGAGAGCGCAGTGCAGCGCGCCGAGCAGGGTGCGCAGTTTCGCGGTGGTCTCGTCGAGTTCCGCCTGCGGGTCGGAGGCCGCGACGATGCCGCCGCCCGCGTACGCCCGCACCGCGCGACCGTCGGCCGAGAGTTCCGCGCAGCGGATCGCGACCACCCAGACGCCGTCGCCGTCGGCGTCGCACCAGCCGACGGCGCCGCCGTAGAAGCCGCGGTCGTCCTCGAGGTGCGTGATGGTGTCCAGCGCCAGGTCGGTGGGGGTGCCGCAGACCGCGGGCGTTGGGTGCAGCAGCAGCGCCAGGTCCAATGCCGTGATCGTGCTGTCGCGCAGCCGCCCGGTGACGGGTGTCGCCAGATGCCACACCTCATGGGTGCTGATCAGTTCCGGGCTCTCCGGAATCGACAGCTCGGCGCAGATCGGCGCGAGCCGCTCGCGGATCCAGTCGATCACGAAGGCGTGCTCGTCCCGATTCTTGGTGCTCGCCAGCAGTTCCCCGGCCTGAGCGGCGTCGGCTTCCGGATCGGCTCGCCGTGGCGCGGTGCCCGCCAGTGGGCGCAGCGTCACCGTGTCGCCCTGCCGGGCGATCAGCACTTCGGGCGTCGCGCCGACCAGCGTCGCACCGGGGCGTCCGGCGGGGGTGAGATCGACCGCGAAGACGTTCGCGTGCGGATGCCGGGTCAGCAGGTGTCCCGCGACGACTTCCGGGTCGAGCGCGGACTGCGCCTCGGCCAGCACCGACCGCGCCGCGACCACCTTGCGCAGCGGTTGTGCGGGATCGTTGAGCTGCTCGACCAACTTGGTCACCCGCGCCACATGTTCGGCCGGGCTCGGGACCTCGGTCACCACGCGCACCGGCGGCAGCTCGGGCAACGCGGCGGGCCGCCATGGACCAGCGGTGTGCACGGCGCGCTCCGGCACGCTCAGCGCGGCAGGCTCCCGTGGATCGAAGGGCAGCGCGCCGACGACCAGCCGCGCACTGCCGTCCAGCAGCGCCGCCCGCGCTCGTCGCGCGTCGTCGAAGCAGACCCGGGTCCCGTGACCACGAACAACCCCGTCGGCCCGGGCAAGCAGGAACCCATCCATGCCCCCAACCTAGTGGGTGCGGTCGGACGTGGTCCGTCCTCAGCCCGCGCATGGCCGGAGCGAAGGCGGAGGTACGCGTAACCCCGTCGCCGCGCCCCACAGCGGTGGAGCGATCCATATCTCACGCGAGTGCGATCACGAGTTCTTGCCGGGCGGGACGAGCAGGACCGGGCGGTGACAATGCTTGAGGACGGCGTCCGCGACGCTGCTGTGCAGCAGCGCGCGGATGCCGGTGGCGCCACGGGTGCCTGCCACGATGATGTCGACGTCCAGTTCGTCGGCGCAGTCGACGATGGCGTTCCAGATGGTGGTGGCGCATTCGGCGGTGCGCGCCTCGGCGTTGAGACCCACCAGTTCGGCCAGCCGCACGCCCTCGGCGTTGATGGCGCGCGCGTCGACGTAGGCGATGTCCTCGATCTCGTCGTCCGGCACCCATTCCGGTTGCATCACTCCCGACAGCCCGGACAGGCGAGCCGCTTGCCGCACCATGGGCTCCCAGGCGGTGAGCACGATGGCCCGGTCGGCGGTGAGGAATCGCCCGGCGTATTCGACAGCGCGCTTGGCGTTCTCGGAGCCGTCGTAGGCGATGAGCATCAGATCGCAGGGCACGATGACCTCCTGGAAAGGACGCACGGCGACACCTCGAGATTACCCCTGGAGGCCCGCGTCGAGCGCTTGTTTTCGGGGGTCTACCTGCGGGTTCGCGGCCGCACCCGAGTTGCCTGCTCGGTAGGGACGTAGCGACTGCGGTCGCGCACGTCGCGGCGAGTACGGTTGACCTCTATGCGGAAGACGCCTCTGCTCGTCCTCGCCGTACTCGCCGCGGTCGCGACCGCCTGCTCGAACGGTGGCTCCACCGAGTCGGCCCCATCGAGCACAACCACCACCACCGACGCGACCACCGCCGCGGTCCCCGTCACCAGCTCGGCGCCGCCGGACTGCAACGCGGGATACCTCGCGCAGTTCACCACCCGCCAGAAGCTCGCCCAGTTGCTGACGGTCGGCGTCACCGGTGCGGCCGACGCCACGAACGTGGTGCGAAACGAGCAGATCGGCGGCATCTTCGTGGGCGGCTGGACCGACCAGGCGCTGCTCGCCTCCGGCCAGATCGAGCAGGTGAAGCAGGCTGCCAAGGTGCCGCTGATAGTGACCATCGATGAGGAGGGCGGCCGGGTCTCGCGGGTGCGCGACCTGATCGGCGCGGCGCCCTCGGCGCGGCAGACGGCGCAGACCATGAGCCCCGATGAGTTTTATAGTGCGACGCTGACCAGGGGTCGCGCGCTGAAGAATCTCGGTGTGACGGTGGATTTCGCTCCCGACGTCGACGTCAGTTCCCAGCCGGACGACTCCGTCATCGGCGACCGCTCCTTCTCCGACGACCCGGACGTGGTCACCCGCTACGCGGACGCCTACATCCGCGCCATGCGCGAGGTCGGCGTCGGCACGGTGATGAAGCACTTCCCCGGTCACGGATCCGGTTCGGGCGACTCGCACACCGGCGCGGTGCGCACCCCGCCGCTGGACCAGATGCAGAACACGGACCTGGTGCCGTTCCGCAACCTGATCGGCTCGGGCGCGGCCGTCATGGTCGGTCACCTCGACGTGCCCGGATTGACCACACCCAACGTCCCGGCCAGCATCAGCCCGGAAGCGATGCGTTTGCTGCGCGAGGGCACCGGCTACGGAGCCGCGCCGTTCCAGGGACCGATCTTCACCGACGATCTCGGTGGCATGGCCGCGATCACCAGCCGGATGTCGATCGAGGACGCCGTCGAGGCCGCATTGGTCGCCGGCGCGGACAGCGCCTTGTGGATCACCACCGACGCGGTGCCCCAGGTGCTCGACCGGCTGGAGCAGGCGGTTTCGAGTGGGCGACTGCCGATGGCCCAGGTGGATGCTTCGGTGTTGCGGTTGGCCGCGTACAAAGGTGCGTTGCCGCGCTGCTGAGGCGCGCCGCACGGTCGGGTCGGGCGACTGGTGAGCAAATCGGACCGCCGGAACTTACCTTGGAGTAATATATGAGATTCACCTGTGGTAGGAGTGTGGATGGCGGGCGGTACGAAGCGGCTTCCGCGGGCGGTACGCGAGCAGCAGATGCTCGACGCCGCCGTGGAGGTCTTCTCGCGTAAAGGCTTCCACGACACGTCGATGGACGCGATCGCCGCCGAGGCGAAGATCTCGAAGCCGATGCTGTATCTGTACTACGGCTCCAAGGACGAACTGTTCCGCGCCTGCATCCAGCGCGAGGGGCTGCGGTTCATCGAATCCGTCGCGCCCGCGGGCAACCCGCTGCTCACGCCGCACGAGCAGGTGCGCACCGCGCTGGAGGGCTTCCTCGGCTTCGTCGACCGCAACCGGCGCTCCTGGCAAGTGCTCTACCGGCAGGCCATCGGCCAGCAGGCGTTCGCCTCGGAGATCGAGAACGCGCGCGAACGCGTCATCGAGCTGACCGCAAAACTGCTGGAGTCCAGCGCCAAGCACGCCGAGCCGGGGACGAACTTCGACGTCGTCGCGGTCGCCGTGATCGGCGCGGGCGAGGCCATCGCCGACCGGCTGGCCAGCGGCCGGATCGAGGTCGCCGAGGCCGTCGACCTGCTCGACGATCTGGCCTGGCGCGGTCTCGCCGGCCGGAAGAAAACCGAGTAGCCCGCCCATCGCCCGGATCGGTTGCTTCCGCGCCGCCCCCCTGCCAAAGTGCGTGAGTTCGCACAGCGCGGACCGGCTCGTCCGAAGAGCCGGGGAGAAACGGGGCGGAATTGTTCGGGTTGCTCAGGCCGTGTGCGCACGGCGCTCAGAAGTATGGAATCGATGCGGCCGAATGGCGGGCGCATCTGTGCGGTTTGTGTCTCGGCTTGCGCGACGGGCACGGTCAGCTCGCCCGCGCCACCACCAACAAGGACGCGCTGGTGCTGAGCATGCTCACCGAGGCCCAGTCCGGACCGGCGGCACGCACCACCGCGGCGCCGTGCCCGCTGCGCGGAATGCGCCGCGCGTCGGTGGTCGCCGCGGGCGCGCCCGGCGTCCAGCTCGCCACCACCGCGTCGTTGTTGTTGGCTGCGGCCAAGATTCGCGATCACGTGGACGACGGTGAGGTGGTCGCGCTCGCGCGCGGGCCGCTGGCGAAAGCCGCGACGCGATGGCACCGCGAGGCTCGCGCGGGCGCGGACCGGATCGGTCTGGACGTCGAACCGCTCGTCGCGGCGCTCGCCGCGCAGGTGCGTTTGGAGCAGGAGGCGAAGGAGCTGGTCGCCGTGGGCGGGGCTGGTTTCGCGCCGGAATCCCTTGCCCATTCCTCGCATTGGCGTTCCGCGATGTCGCCGTCGGCCGACCCGATCGACCGGTTGACCGCACCCACTCAGCTGTGCGCGTCGGAGTTCTTCGCCCACACAGCTGTCTTGGCCGACCGCACGGACAACGTCGACGCGCTGCGGGAGGCGGGATGGCAGTTCGGCCGGATCGCGCATCTAGCCGACGCCGTAACCGACTATGACGATGACGCCGCCCACGACCGCTTCAACCCTCTCGCGGCTACTGGAACCAGCCTGCCCGAGGCCTACGACCTGATGCGGCAGTCGAATTCGCGCCTGCGCGCGGCCGTCGCGGCGGCCGAACTCAGCCGGGTTCCCACCGTACGCTGGATGCTGCTCGACCCGCTGACCGCGGTGCTGCGGCGGCTCGGCGGCGGGCTCGGCGCGTTCGCCGCCCACACTTGCTCGGTGTCGCCCGAAGGGGCCGACATCCGCGCCCACGCGCACGGAACCCGCCACCGCCCGCCGACCCGCCGCCCTGGCATCGGTGAATCTCTCGCGCTCATCCTGGGCGCTTACTGCACCGGCTACGCGTGCTGCGCCGACCACACGCAACCGTGTACGGGCGAACGCAAGGACGCGTGGATCAAGAACTGCGACTGCGGAGATTGCGGAGATTGCGGCGGGTGTGATTGCAGTTGTTGCGATTGCGGGGATTGCAATTGCTGCGACTGCGGTTGCGACTGCTGATCCGTGCTGGAGCGGCGAGCCGGCCGCTCCCGTGCGAGAGGCACGGCCGACCTCGCTGAAAAGCGCGAAGCCGCATCCTGATTCGTGGGAATCGGGATGCGGCTTCGCGGAACGTTCAGCGCAGGGTCGCCGTCAGGTGCGGGTACCCCTTCTTCGGGTGGAGCAGCGCCAGATCCCAACCGCCTTCGACCTGATCGGCATACAGGTTGACGGCGGAGGGCAGCAGGATCGGCTTGCCGAACTTGACCGAGTACGTGGTCTGCTCCGGAATGCGTCCCTCGACCGCCCCGAGAATCGTCGCCGCCGACCACATGCCGTGGGCGATCGATCGCGAGAAGCCGAACGCCTTGGCGCCCAATGCCGAAGTGTGGATCGGATTGTGGTCACCGGACGCGGCCGCGTACCGGGTGATCGTCTTCTGATCCACCCGCAGGGTGCGCAGCGGCGGCGGCGGAACCTCCTCCGGTTTGGGCTCCGGTTTCGGCCCGCCCGACAGCGAGGTGCGCTGCTGGTGCAGGAACGTGGTGACCTGGTGCCACACCTGCTCCCGGCCCACCTTCACATCGCTGATCGCGTCCACGAGCAGGCCCTTCGGGTGCTCGCGCAGGTTCTCGATGTGGGTGCGGATGTCCAGCGGCTCGCTCACCGAGATCTCGCGGGTGCGCTCGATGACGTTCTGCGCGTGCACCGCGCCCACCGCCACGAACGGGAAGTCCCGCGCCACCACCAGTTGCATCGCCAGCGGGAAGGTGAGGATGAACGGGTAGGTCAGCGGCAGCGCGTCGCCGAACCGCAGCCCGGTCGCGCGGCAGTAGGCGGCCAGATGATCCGGGTCCACCCGCAGCCCGTCGAGCCGGACGGCCCGGTCCGGCAGCGTCGGCTTGCGCGCCGACAGCAGCGGCACCGCGCCGAGCGCCGCCTTGACGAACAGGCGGTTGTTCTTCGGCGGTTCGGTGAGGGCGATCACCTGGGTCTTCTCCTTGCCTGCCGGAGCCTGGGCCATCATGCTCCGATCAGGCTCTGTCCGCAGACCCGCACGACGTTGCCGGTCACCGCGCTCGACGCCGGGCTCGCGAAGTAGGCGATGGTCTCGGCGACGTCGACGGTCTGGCCGCCCTGCAGCAGCGAACTCATCAGCCGGCCCGCTTCCCTGGTGGCCAGCGGGATGGCGGCGGTCATCGCGGTCTCGATGAAACCCGGCGCGACGGCGTTGATGGTGATGTTCTTCTCCGCCAGCTTCGGCGCCTCCGCGTTCACCATGCCGATGACGCCCGCCTTGGACGCGCCGTAGTTGGTCTGCCCGCGGTTACCCGCGATGCCCGCGATCGAGGACACGTCGATCACGCGACCGCCCTCCTTCAGCGCGCCCTTGGCCACCAGCCCCTCGGTGATCCGGTGCGGAGCGGCCAGGTTGACGTTGATGACCGCGTTCCAGCGGCCCTCGTCCATGTTCGCCAGCAGCTTGTCCCGGGTGATGCCCGCGTTGTGCACGACGATATCGATGCCGCCGAAACGTTCGGTGGCGAACTCGGCCAGCTTCTCCGCCGCGTCGGGCGCGGTGACGTCGAGCGCGAGCGCGGTGCCGCCCACCTTGTTCGCGGTCTGCGACAGCGCCTCGCCCGCCGCCGGGATGTCGGCCACGATCACCTGGGCCCCGTCGCGGGCGAACACCTCGGCGATGGTGGCGCCGATGCCGCGCGCGGCGCCGGTCACCACCGCGACCTTGCCGTCCAGCGGGCGGTCCCAGTCGGTGGGCGCGCTCGCGTCGTCCTTGCCGACCCGGATGACCTGGCCGTCGACGAACGCCGACTTGGCCGAGAGCAGGAAGCGCAGGGTCGACTCCAGGCCGGTCGCCGCCGCGGACGCCTCCGGGTGCAAATAGACCAGCTGGGCGGTCGAGCCGCGCAGCAGTTCCTTGGCCACCGAGCGGGTGAAGCCCTCCAGTGCGCGCTGCGCGATCTGCTCGTCGATGCCGGAAGCCAGCTCGGGAGTGGTGCCGATGACCACGATGCGTCCGGAGGAGGTGAGGCTGCGCAGGGCGGGCTGGAAGAACTCGAACAGTTGCGAGAGGTCCTCGATGGTGCCGACGCCGGTGGCGTCGAATACCAGGGCGCCGTACTTGGTGCCCTGGCTCAGCGCATCGGCGAAGGTGTAGTCCGACAGCAGGGCGCGCACCGGCTCGGCGACGCGGCCCTTGCCGCCGATCAGCACCGGCCCGGACAGCGGCGGCTCGCCTTTGACGTAGCGGCGCAGCTTCTCCGGCTTCGGAAGGCCGAGCTTGCCGGCCAGGAACGCGCCAGGCGCGGAGTGTACGAACGATCCATAGAGGTTGGGAGCACCCTTGCTCTTGCTGGCTGCCACTATTCCTACCTTTTCTGAGTTCTGGCTCTCGGGTCTGGGGTATCGCCCCGGCGTGGTCTGCTGGCGCACTTTTGCGGGGGTATGTGTCGACATTAAACTTACTCCAGAGTAAGTTTAATGTAAACAACCGCGACGGGGCGCCGAGCAGCGCGGAGATATCCGTGCTCCACCGGGCCGCCGGGACACCCATCCACGAGACCTTGGAGACTCGAGTGACTAGCAAAGCCCGTTCGGCGAAGAGTGCCGCCAAGACCGGTAGGACCACCCGCCCGGTCGCGATCGTCGGTGGCAACCGGATTCCGTTCGCTCGCTCCGACAAGGCGTACGCGCACGCCTCCAACCAGGACATGTTCACCGCCGCGCTGGACGGGCTGGTCAGCCGTTTCGGCCTGCAGGGCGAGCGGCTCGGCATGGTCGTCGGCGGCGCCGTGCTCAAGCGAGTCGGCGAGCACGGCCTGATCCGGGAGAGCGTGCTCGGCAGCAAGCTCAGCCCCTACACCCCGGCGCACGACCTGCAGCTGGCCTGCGGCACCGGCCTGCAGGCGATCGTCACCGTCGGCGACGCGATCGCCGCGGGCCGGATCGAAGCAGGCGTCGGCGGCGGTACCGATACCACCTCCGACGCCCCGATCGGCGTCAGCGAGGGCATGCGCGAGTGGATGCTCGACGCCAACCGCGCCAAGACCAACAAAGACCGCCTCAAGCTGGTCGGCCAGCTGCGCCCGAGCATGCTCGGCATCGAGATCCCGCGCAACGCCGAGCCGCGCACCGGGCTGTCCATGGGCGAGCACGCCGCCATCACCGCCAAGGAATTCGGCATCCCGCGCGAGGCGCAGGACGAGCTGGCCTATCTGTCGCACAAGAACATGGCGGCCGCCTACGACCGCGGTTTCTTCGATGACCTGATCACGCCGTTCCTCGGCCTGACCCGCGACGACAACCTGCGGCCGAATTCCTCGATCGAGAAGCTGGCGACGCTGAAGCCGGTCTTCGGCGTCAAAGCCGGTGACGCGACCATGACCGCGGGCAACTCCACCCCGCTCACCGACGGCGCCTCCGCGGTGCTGCTGTCCAGCGAGGAGTGGGCCGCCGAGCGCAAGCTGCCCGTACTGGCGCACCTGGTGGACAGCGAGGTCGCCGCGGTCGACTACATCCACGGTCCCGACGGCCTGCTGATGGCCCCGACCTACGCGGTGCCGCGCCTGCTCGCCCGCAACGGCCTGACCCTGCAGGACTTCGACTACTACGAGATCCACGAGGCGTTCGCCTCGGTGGTGCTGGCCACCCTGACCGCGTGGGAGTCCGACGCCTACTGCAAGGAGCGCCTCGGCCTCGACGGCGCGCTGGGCTCGATCGATCGCAGCAAGCTGAACGTCAACGGATCGTCGCTGGCCGCGGGTCACCCGTTCGCCGCGACCGGCGGCCGTATCGTCGCCGCCACCGCGAAGCAGCTGGCCGAGAAGGGCTCCGGCCGCGCGCTGATCTCCATCTGCGCCGCGGGTGGCCAGGGCGTCGTGGCGATCCTCGAGCGCTGACCGATCGCACACCGCGAGGTGGTCCGACCGGAATTCCGGTCGGACCACCTGCGCCCTACTCGCCGGGCAGCTCGAGGTGCCCGCCGAACGCTTTACGCATCGCCGAGAGCACTTTGTCCGCGTACACCGCTTCGCCCCGCGAGGAGAATCGCGCGAACAAAGCCGAAGCCAGCACAGGGACGGGCACGCCGGTGTCGATGGCGGCATCGACCGTCCAGCGACCCTCGCCGGAATCGGATACCCGGCCGCTGTAGGAATCCAGGCTCGGGTCCGCGTGCAGCGCGGCCGCGGTGAGGTCCAGCAGCCAGGACGCGACCACCGACCCCCGCCGCCACACCTCGGTGATCTCGGGGATGTCCAGGTCGTACCGGTAGTACTCGGGATGTTCCAGGGGCGTCTCCTCCGCGGAGAACTCGCCCGTGTGCTCGGCGCCGTAGTTGGCCCGGCGCAGGACGTTCAGCCCTTCCGCGTAGGCGGCCATCGCCCCGTACTCGATGCCGTTGTGCACCATTTTCACGAAGTGGCCCGCCCCTACCGGTCCGCAGTGCAGATAACCCAGCTCGGCCGTGGACGGCTCGCCGCCGCGTCCCGGCGTCCGCTCCGCCGCCCCGAGGCCCGGCGCGATGGATTTCAGCAGTGGGTCCAGGTGCTTCACCGGCTCGGATTCGCCGCCGATCATCAGGCAGAAGCCGCGAGTCCGCCCGAAAACCCCGCCCGAAGTGCCGATGTCCACGTAGTGGATGCCCTTGGGCCGCAAGCGCTCGGCGCGCACGAGGTCCTCGTGGTAGCGGCTGTTGCCGCCGTCGATGACGATGTCGCCCGGTTCGAGCAGCTCGGCGACCTGCTCGATCACCGCACCGGTGGCCCCGGCGGGGATCATCACCCACACCACGCGCGGCGTCTCCAGCATGCCGACGAACTCGGTGAGGTCGGTGCTGCCCCGGAAGCCGTCCCCGAGCTCGGCGCGCAGTTCGTCGATGTGCGCGGAGCGACGTTCGTATCCGACGGCGGTGTGTCCGTCCCCGACGATGCGGCGCACGATGTTTGCGCCCATCCGGCCGAGGCCGATCATTCCCAGCTGCATGCCATCCATCTCCCTCGTGTAGCCAAGTCTTGCGGCGGGGTCGTCTCGATTCTTCCGCGTGGGATCGATCACGGTTCGGTTCGCGGGTGTAACGCCGCCCGCTACAGCCCGATAAACAGATCGGCACCGCGCAGTTGCCTGACCCCCGACCCGGCAACTGCGCGGGCCTCTTTGTGTGGTGTACCCGGTTCTTCGCGCGGAATGTGCGCTATGCCCGAGCTGTGGCGAGCACTGTCGGTGTGGACCACTATCGTTGGCAGGGACGCGCAGCGGTGCGGGTCCACAATTCAATCGAACGGGGAGGACGGTTCGTGACGAGCCAGCCGAGCACCGGAGGACGCGGCCCACAGGCTGGTGGCGAAGTCGGATGGCGCCAGCTTCTCGGGGCGGAGCGGCCCCAGGCGGCGGACCGGTCGGTCGCTTGGACCGGCGACGAACAGCTCACCCAGCCTCTGCAAACTACCCGGAGGCGGCCCCCGCCACCCGCACCCCGCCGTGCGCCCGCGCGTCGCCCGATCTCGCCCCCGCCGTCGAAACGCCTGGACAGCGCCGTCGTGCGCCGGGTGGGTATCGCGGTGGGCGCGGTGCTGGCGGTCGCCGGTCTCGGCTACGTGGTGGACTGGGTGATGTCCTCGGGCGAGGTCGCGCGTGGCACCGTCGTCGCCGGTGTCGACATCGGCGGCATGGACAAAGCCGCGGCCGATGCGAAGCTGCGCGCCGAACTGGATCCCAGGGCGGGCCGCGAACTGCCGCTGCGCATCGGCGACGTGCAGACCCGCATCGTGCCGAGCGCCGCCGGACTGGCCGTCGACTGGGACGCCACCTGGTCGCGGATCGGCTCCCAGCCGCTCAACCCGTTCACCCGGCTCGCCTCCTTCTTCACCACCCGCGAAGTGTCGATCGTCAGTGCCGTCGACGAACCGGCCCTGGATCGCCAACTCACCGAACTGCGGGTGCACGACCGGCCGTCGGTGGAGGGCACCATCACCTTCCGCAATGCCGAACCCGTCGCGGTGCCTCCGGTTCCGGGCCGGGTGCTCGATGTCGCCGCCGCGCGTACGGAATTGGCCGAGCAGTGGGTCGCCGGCGCCACAGTGGACCTTCCCGTCGTCCCCGCGCCGCTGCAGGTGCGTCCGGAGGCCGTGGACAAGGCCCTGCGCGAGATCGCCCAGCCCGCGGTGCGCTCGCCGATCGCGTTCGCGGGCAAGGGCGCCTCGGGCAGGCTCGATCCGGAGCAGATCGCGTCCGTGCTGGCCTTCGCGCCGGACGGGCAAGGCGGTCTCGCCGCGTCGGTGAATCAGGACGCCGCGACCGGTCTACTCGGGCCGCAACTGGCCACCACGGAGATCGAACCGAAAGACGCGACGTTCGCGGTGGCGGGTGGCAAGGCGTCCGTCGTCCCCGCCGTGATCGGCGACAAGATCAACTGGCCCAAGACCTTCGAACAGCTCACCGCGGTGCTGACCGCGCCGGGCGAGCGGACCGCGCAGGTGGTCTACGAACGGGTCGAACCGAAGCTGACCACCGAGGCCGCACAGGGGCTCGGCGTGGTCGAACCCGTCGGATCGTTCACTACCGGCGGTTTCAGCGGCCCCTCCGGGGTCAACATCCGCACCGTGGCAAAGAAGGTCGACGGCGCGATCGTGAAGCCGGGAGACACGTTCTCGCTCAACGACTTCACCGGTCCGCGCGGCACGGCGGAGGGATACGTCGAGTCCGGCATCATCGACCACGGTCGTCCCAGCACCGCCGTCGGCGGCGGCATCAGCCAGTTCGCCACCACGCTCTACAACGCGGCGTATTTCGCGGGTCTCGAGGACGCGGGTCACACCGAGCACAGCTACTACATCTCCCGCTACCCCGCCGCCCGCGAGGCCACCGTCTTCGACGGCGTGATCGACCTGAAATTCCGCAACAACACCCAGACCGGCATCTACATCGAAACCTCGGCGACCGCCACCGAGATCACCGTGCGACTGTGGGGCACGAAGACGGTCGACGTCGAGTCCATCACCGGCGAGAAGACCAAACCGACCGAACCCAACACGGTCACCTTGCCCAAGGGCAAGGACTGCATCGCCTCCGAAGGTGGCCCCGGCTTCACCATCTCCGACACCCGCGTCATCACCGACCACAAAACCGGCCGCGAAGTGTCTCGAAAGACCCGCACGGTGAAGTACGACCCGATTCCGATCGTCAAGTGCGAGTGAGGGAATAGCCCCGAGCACGCGGTTCCCGAATCCGCCCCGCCACGCACCGGAGGGGCGGATTCGTCGTCTTCACAACGGAGTTCGCATCAGCAACACGTTGTACTGGGTGTGCTGGGTGACCACGAAGTAGAGGTCGCGGCCGGTTTGATACGGATAGATCATCGGCGCGTACGCGGTGGGAAGCGCGCGGGCGTCGATGAGCACGCGCGGTTCGCTCCACGGCCCTTCCGGAGCCGGTGCGGTGCGCAGGACGACGCTGTTGGCCGGATCGGTGGTCAACATGACGTACTGGCCCAGATAGTCGTTCCACATCACCGAGAGTTCCGCGACGCCGCCGACGATCGGAGCCGCCGTCTTGGCGTCGGTGGGTTTCCACTCTCTGCCGTCCCAGTATTCGTAGGCGTCGATATTCGCGATATCGGATTCCTTCGCGCGAGAGACGAATCCGGGATTGTTGCGCCCTGCTGGGGTGCCGTAGCGGTAGACGTAGCCATTCGCCTTCAAGAAGGCGTTCTGCTGGAAGTTCTCGTGGCCGTCGACGTTCGCGCGACGCGTGTGGGTGAGCTGGGCCCACGTGGTGCCGCCGTCACCGGAGGCGGCCAGGGTGGAGAAGTTGGTGTTCCACTTCCCGTGGTCACCCCATTCGCGCACCGACATCAAGCTCATGTACTGCACGCCGCCCACCGAGATGCCCGCGGTGGGAATCAGGCTGATCTCGATGCCGGGAATCTTGGGGCTGGGTATGGGATTCGGCACCACGTCGTCGAAGATGATGCCGTCGGCCGGATCGTGCCTGGAGCTGCGGAACAGCACATTGCTGGTCCAGGCCCAGATGCTGCCCGCGAGGAGATTCGGGATCCCGATGCCCGCGCTGTCGCCGAAGGCGGTGATCATGCGGCCGTTGCCGTCGTCCCACATGATGCCGAGATCCGTGCCGAGCACGTTGACGTTCTGGGTCCGATTCGGGCTGTCCATGCCGGTCACCTGGAACACCGCTCTGGCAGGCCCGGGCAGGTCCGGCAGGCCGTGAATGCCGTTGATCGCCGGAATCGGAATGACGTTGTTCGGGTCGGCTCCGGCGGGCGTGGCGGCGACCAGCGCCAAGACCGCGGCTAGCGCGCCGGCCCCGGTGAGTGCGGACAGCGATCGAGTCATCCGGCAATTCCCTTCCTCTGGGACGCAGTCTGCTCGGTCATTCTGCCCGTTCGCCGCCGCGATGTCGCCTACATCGGTGGGTGGACTCAGCGCGTTCGGCCGATCGTCACCAGCCGGTAAAGCCACCACGGGCGCTCGGGTAGTTCTGGGCTGTAGACCCGCATGCTCATCGATCGGACCCGTCTCGAGGCTGGATCGCGCACCTGCAATCGGCGCCGGGGGAGGTCGGCGGGACGCACTTCGGTGGTCCACATGCGATCCCAATCAGGGGAGCGGCGGCAACGTTCGGCGATCTCCTCGACGCGCTCGCGCGGCGCGAGCGGAGACAGGATACGGAAGGCGTCGACGAGCAGGTGCGCTTCCACGGCCCAGTCCACCATCACCCGGCGGGCCGCCGCGTCGAGGAACATCCACTCCAGCACGTTGCCTCGGGGGAGGGCACCTGGAAAGGCGCGTTCGTAGGCGGAATTGGCTGCCACCAGGTCCTGCGTCGGCATCCGCTGGTAGCAGGCCGGGTCGGGGAAGCTGTGCAGGTCGGCCTGGTCGTCCGGAGTGGGCACGTCGGGGCCGGGTCCGTAGGCGTCCGTGAAGAAATTCGGCAGGGACAGCACGACGATATGTTTGCGGTACCAGATCGGCACCTCCAGCGCGTCGAACAGCTGTTGCAGCAGTGGCTGATTCGGCGCCACCGCGCCTGTCTCGATCTGGTCGAGCACCGCTTCGGTGAGCTCGGCCCGCTCGGCGAGATGGGCGGGCGTCAGCCCCGCGGCGAGGCGTCGTTCGCGCAGATAGGCGCCGATGCCAGTTGCGTTGCGCGTCACCTCGGGCACCTCTGCCGACAATTCTCGTGCCGAACTGTGGGAAGCGGGAGGCTCTTGTCGCTCCCCGGGAGCACGCAATCTACCGGAGAGAATCGGCGTCGAGCGGTGATCGAACGTCACGAATCGACAAATGTAGACGACAACGGCCCGGAGCGGATCTCCGGGCCGTTGTGCCGTTGCGGTGGAACGAAGGTCAGAACGCGGCTTCGTCCAGCTCCATGATGTCGTTGTCCAGGTTGGACAGCACCGCGCGGGTGGCGGTCAGCTCCGGCAGGACGTTGCGGGCGAAGAACTGCGCGACCGCGATCTTGCCGTTGTAGAACGCCGCGTCGGCGCCGGTCGCGCCGTTGTCGAGGGCCGCGATGGCGACCTCGGCCTGACGCAGCAGCTGCCAGCCGATGAGCAGGTCACCGACCGAGAGCAGGAAGCGCACCGAACCGAGGCCGACCTTGTACAGCTCGCTCGGCTGCTCCTGGGCGCCCATCAGGTGGCCGGTGAGCGTGGCGGCCATGGCCTGCACGTCCTCCAGCGCGGTGGCCAGCAGCTTGCGCTCGCCCTTCAGGCGGCCGTTGCCCGCCTCGGCGTCGATGAACTTCTGCACCTGACCGGCCACGTGGGCCAGCGCGACGCCGCGGTCACGAGCGATCTTGCGGAAGAAGAAGTCCTGCGCCTGGATCGCGGTGGTGCCCTCGTACAGCGAGTCGATCTTCGCGTCGCGGATGTACTGCTCGATCGGGTAGTCCTGCAGGAAGCCCGAACCGCCCAGGGTCTGCAGCGACTCGGTCAGGTACTGGTAGGCCCGCTCCGAGCCGACGCCCTTGACGATCGGCAGCAGCAGGTCGTTGACCCGCGCGGCCAGGTCGGCGTCCGCACCGGAAACGTGCTGGGCGACATCGGCGTTCTGGTGAGCGGCGGTGTACAGGTACACCGCGCGCAGGCCCTCGGCGTACGCCTTCTGGGTGGCCAGCGAGCGACGGACATCCGGGTGGTGGGTGATGGTCACGCGCGGCGCGGCCTTGTCGGTCATCTTGGTCAGGTCGGCGCCCTGGACCCGCTCCTTGGCGTAGTCCCGCGCGTTCAGGTAACCGGTCGACAGGGTCGCGATGGCCTTGGTGCCCACCATCATGCGAGCGTGCTCGATGACGTCGAACATCTGCGCGATGCCGTTGTGCACCTCGCCGACCAGCCAGCCCTTGGCCGGGATGCCGTGGCCGCCGAAGGTGACCTCACAGGTGGCCGAGACCTTCAGGCCCATCTTGTGCTCGACGTTGGTGACGAACACACCGTTGCGCTCGCCCAGCTCACCGGTCTCGTGGTCGAAGTGGAACTTCGGCACGAAGAACAGCGACAGGCCCTTGGTGCCCGGTCCCGCGCCCTCGGGGCGGGCCAGCACCAGGTGCATGATGTTCGGGAACAGGTCGTCGGAGTCGGCGGAGGTGATGAACCGCTTCACGCCCTCGATGTGCCAGGTGCCGTCTTCCTGCTTGATCGCCTTGGTGCGACCGGCGCCGACGTCGGAACCGGCGTCGGGCTCGGTCAGCACCATCGTGGCGCCCCAACCCTGCTCGGCGGCGATCTCCGCCCACTTCTTCTGCTCGTCGGTGGCGTTGTTGTAGAAGATGTTCGCGAAGCCGGGGCCCGCGGCGTACATGAAGGCGGCGGGCTGCGCGCCCAGGATCAGTTCGGCGATCGCCCAGTACGCGGCGCGCGGGATCGGCAGGCCGCCGAGCTCCTCGGCGATGCCGAGCTTGTCCCAGCCGCCGTCCTGCAGGGTGCGGTAGCTCTTCTTGAACGACTCCGGCAGCGTGACCGTGTGGTTCTCGGGGTCGAAGACCGGGGGGTTACGGTCGGCGTCGGCGAACGACTCACCGAGCGGACCCTCGGCCAGGCGGCGCACCTCGTTGAGCATCTCCTTCACCGTGTCGGTGTCGAGATCGCCGTAGGCGCCACTGTCCAGGATCGACCCGAGGCCGAGAACCTCGAAGAGGTTGAACTCCAGGTCGCGGACGTTGCTCTTGTAGTGACCCATTGTCAGTACTCACTCTCCGTTGAGTTGGTGCGGTCGGTATGGTTGCCGTTCCCGCCCGTTGTTCGCTCCACCGGGTAGTCGTGCCGGTTTTCCGCATGCTACTCGCGGGTAACTTATGAGACATATTACCGGCCGGTAATGATTGCGCAAAGAGCTGAGCAGGCAATGTGACGCGTTTTACAGTGTTTGATGGCCGCGACTGCGTCGCGAACGGAACAGGCGGTCTCGCTTCGCTCGAAAGACGTGGTCGGGGTGGGCGACGGCCGCCGCTTGCTCCGATAGCCGCAGGTCGGTCACGCGGGGAGCGACGGTGCGGCTTCGGGGGCCCGGCGCGGCAGAATGAGCACAATGCTGATCGAGACGAGTGCGGGGCCGGCTGAGGTCGAGCTCGAACAGCCGCGCAGGCCCGCGTTTCTGCTGCTGCTCACGCATGGTGCGGGGGGAGGGGTGGAGGCGAAGGACCTGCTCGCGGTGCGTGACGTCGCGTTGCGGCTTGGGGGTGGGGTCGCGCGGGTGGTGCAGCCGTATCGGGTGGCTGGGCGGCGGGCGCCGGGTTCGGCGGTCAAGCAGGACGAGGCCTGGCTGGAGATCGTCGCGCGGCTGCGCGGGCGCAAGCGCATCCCGGTGATCCAGGGTGGGCGCAGCAACGGGGCGCGGGTGGCTTGTCGTACCGCCGTCGCGGCACGGGTCCGTGGCGTTCTCGCGCTCTCGTTCCCGCTGCATCCGCCGGGCAAGCCGGAGAACTCGCGCCGGGATGAACTGCTCGCGCCGGGAGACATCGAGGTGGTCGTCGTCAACGGGGCGAACGACCCGTTCGGCATTCCCGACCCCGCCGACGCCGCCGAAGTGCGCGTCATCCCGGGACAGCCGCACGCCTTCCGTGCGGGCTTCGACCTGATCGCCGAGACCGTGACTCCGTGGCTGGAGCGCTGGTCCTGAGTCCTATTCGGCCGGTCGGGTGGCGATGACCAGCGCGTCGATGGCGTCGCCCGTTTCGGTGGGCCGGTAGACGCGGTCGGCGATGCGGACGCGCACCTCGCTCGCCGCCGCGAGCGGGCCGAGGTCGGCGACGATGTCGTCAGGGGTGAACAGGATGGCCGGGTCCTGCGGCCCGCCGCAGCCGTCGGTGATGTTGGTGGTGTCGTGGCCGAGTACGAGCAGGGTGCCTTCCGGAGCCAGCAGCCCGGCCGCCGTGCGCACCAACGCGCGGCGCTGCTCGGCGGGCAGGTGCAGGAAGACCATCAAGACCAGCTCGAACGGTCCGGTGATCCCCGCTTCGTCCAGATCGGTGACATCGGCGCACTGCCAGGTGATGCGATTGCGGACCGAGCGGGACAGCCGCGACGCCACCGTGCGGCCTTTGTCGATGCCGACTTGTGAGTAGTCGACGGCGTGCACCTGCCAGCCGTGCGTGGCGAGCCACAGGGCGTTGCGGCCCTCGCCGCACGCCAGATCGAGAGCGCGCGGGAACTCCGGCGCATCGCCCTCGGGTGTGGCGGCTTGGAGGGGCGCACGGCGTTCCAACCCGTAGACGTGCTCCACCACGGTGTTGTTCGGCGGTGCGCCCCAGACCAATTCCGTTTGCGCGTAGCGCTCGTCCCAGTCGGCCGCATCCATATTTCGAGTCTATTGATCGGGCCACCCGCGCTTCGTGGGGTTGCCCGAGTCAGTCCGATACCTGCGAGAGCCAGTGCACCGGCGTGGTCTCGCGTACGTGGATCAGCACGTCGAACGCATCGGCGAGCGACGAAAGCCGGATATTGGCCGTGGCGTCGGCGGCCGGGTCGTAGACGCCGCTGATGGTGCGCAGTTTCGCCGGGCCGATCAGCCAATCATGGACCGGTTCCGGCGCGGCGGCGTGCAGGTCGACGTAGTAGGCGGGCAGCTCGACTTCGCCCAGCGCGGCGTCCACCAGGTCCGGTTGCGGATTGGGCGCCACGGCCGCGCCGAGGTCGCCGTGATGGAAGCCGATGCCGACGGACACGTATCGTTCGCCCAGCTCAGTGCGCAAATGACTTCCGGTGCCGCGGAATTCGGCCGTACCGAAGACGATCGGAAGGCTGGTGGTGTGCGCGAGGCCGTCCCAGTAGACGATCTTCGCGCCAGTCGAGCGCTGCCATTCCAGCACCGTCTCGGCCGACGGCCGTTCGTCCCTGGCGAACCCTTGGCTCGCGACGCTCTGCCGGTGGAAGTCGCGGATCATGCGGGCGTGGGTGAGCGCCGAGGCGCGCTCGCCGGTATCCGGCAATGTCGTGAGCAGCTCGAGGGCGTCTTCGGCGTGCTCGGCGAACGGGCGGCCGGGGTGGGTGCCTTGATGGCGCTGGACATGTTCGTCGACTTGATGCGCGGTGCGGATCGGCGCGAGATGCGCCTCGATCGCGGCGAGCCGGTCGGGAGCCGCGCGGCGCACGTAGTCGAGTACCGCGTCGTAGTCGCTCGGTTCGGCACGGGGCGGTTCGACGCCGAAGATCCGCACCGGGTCGTCCGGATGCGCCAGGTTGTACGCGCGGATCCAGCGCAGCGTGGCCACCGATTCCTCGGTACGCCACGGACGCCAGGCGCCGGCGAGCACCGATACGGGGTCGCCCGCGCCCGCGGTGACGAACCGGTCCCACCGTTCGCCGGAACGCGCGCTGTCCTGGATGGCCAGTGCGCGGAAGCCGTGCCGTTCGACGAGCCCGCGCAGCAGCCGCTCGCGCACACCGAAGGTCTGGCGGGAGAACCGCGTCGACTCGCCGAGCCCGACCACCGTGGCGGTGGCGAGCCGCGCGATCAGGCCGTCGAGTTCCGTACCGGGCGAGTCCGGATCGGTGCTGTCGATCGCGATGGCGTTGTCGCGCAACCAGGCGCGGATGTCGACGGTGGTGCTGAGCATGGTGCCTCCCGGAAACGTGAACGATCCAACGCGGTGCAGCCTCGTACATGAACCTTCGTTGAGGTCAAGCGCCGCGTCGGATCGCCGGGTTCCCGGTTACAACGTCGTGCGCATCAGCAGGACGTTGTACTGGCTGTGCACGGTCGTGAGGAAGTACAGATCGCGCCCGGTCTGGTACGGAAAGATGGAAGGCGCGTAGGCGGTGGGCAATTCGCGGGTGTCGATCAGTACTTCGGGATCGCTCCACGGTCCGACCGGATCGGGAGCGCGCCGCATCACCACGGAATTGAATCGATCGGTGGTCAGCGAAATGTATTGCCCCAGATAGGCGTTGTACATCACCGACAGTTCGCCGACGCCGAACATGATGGGCGCGGCGGCGTTCACGTCGTTCTTCCGCCAGGCGTGGCCGTCCCAGTATTCGTATTCGGCGAGATTTCCGATGTCGTGCGCGCGCACGCGGGCGACGTGCGCGGTGTGATTGCGTCCGGACCGCGTGCCGTATTCGTAGATGTACCCGCCGTCGGCGAGGAAGGCGTTCATCTGGAAGTTGGCGTCTCCGCCCTCGTTGTTCCGCCGTGTTTCCGGCAGTTCGGCCCATGTCTCGCCGTTGTCCCCGGAGACGGCGAGACCGGAGAAGTTGGTGCTCCACTGGCCGACGTCGTCCCAGGTCCGCACGGACATCAGGCTCATGTACTGCACGCCGTCGACGGCGATGCCCGCGGTCGGGATGCGGCTGATCTCCAGGAACGGGATCTTCGGGCTGGCGATCAGATCGCGCGCCTGCCCGAACACGTCGCGCACCACGCTGTCGAAATAGACGCCCTCGGCCGGATCGGTGGTGTGGCTGCGCAGCAGGATATTGCTGCGCCAGGCCCACATGCTGCCCGCGAGCAGATTCGGGAAACCGACGCCTGCGGTGTCGCCGAACGCCGTGAGCATTTCGCCGCGCCCGTTGTCCCACATGATGCCGAGATCGGTGCCGAGGACGTTGTAGGTCTGAGTGTTGTTCGGGCTGGCCATACCGGTCACCTGGAAGACCGCCTTGGTGCGGCCGAGCAGATTCGGCAATCCGGTCGTGCCGTTGAGCACCGGGATCGGATTGATGGCGTTCGGGTTCGCGATGGCGGGGGTGGTCGCCGTGAAGAACAGGGCCGAGGCGCCCGCCAGCGCCGAGAGCAGGAAGGATGCGGTCTTGATCACGATCTGTGAGCCCTCCGGTTTCTTCCCGAGAGCGGTGCGAAACACGGACGTCCCGCGATACACAGACCCTTCGCAGTGTGCCGCGCACCACTAGTCGACTGGCTGGCAAATCGTGCAAATGGTAGCAGCGGAACCAGTCGCGGGGAGGGTTCTCCAGCAGACTAGCGAATTTGTAGCTAATTCTTGGTAGGGCGGCTGCGCGCCTTGCGGAGAATCAAAGGAAGTTGGGTCGCGCGCTCGACGGCCAGGGTTCGCCGGGTGGATGCTTGCCACGACTTCTCGAAGAGTCGTTTGGCGGCGGCGACCGCGTGCGGCGACCGCGTCGCAAGGCGGTCGGCGAGTTTCTCCGCCTCCACCACGGGGTCCGGCGTCAGCTCGGTGACCAAGCCGATCCGCGCGGCGTAGTCCGCGTCCACTACGTCCGCGGTCATCGTGAGCAAGAGGGCTTTGTCGATGCCGATCAGCCTGGATAGTGTTGCAGCGCCGGTCATATCCGGGATCAGCCCGTGTTTGGCTTCCATGACGGAGAACTCCGCGTCGGGGGTGGCGAAACGGACGTCGGCGGCGAGCGCGAGCTGGAGCCCGCCGCCGTAGCAGCGCCCGTGCACGGCGGCTATCACCGGCACCGGCAGGCGGCGCCAAGCCCAGCACGCCTCCTGGAAGGCATTGGTGCCGCGCCAGGGTAGCGGCACGAAATTCCGAACGATTGCCAATGGATCGCTGATTGCCGCGGAGATATCCAGCCCGCTGCTGAAGCTGGGTCCGTTTCCGGACAGAATGACCGCACGCACATCGCTGCGGTGGGCCACCAGCTTCGCGCTGGCAACCAGCTCGCGGAGCATGTCGATGGTCAGGCCGTTGTGCTTGTCCGGCCGGTCCAGCGTTACGTACGCCCGGTGGTCGTCGAACCGCACTGCGATGTTGGTGCCCATGCTCGGATCTTACTTGTGAGTCAGTTGTCTGGCGCGCACTGTTGCCGTGGTGCCAGGGCTCTGTTCTAATCGGACTCAAGTTACCGTCAACGTTGACGGTTATGGAGCGGAGGTCGCATGCTGCCAGCCGGAATGGACCCGAGGACGCCGGTGCTCGTCGGCGCCGGGCAGGTCGTACACCGACCGGGTGAGCCGGGCCTGCCCGGCCCGGTCGAACTCGCCGCCGAATCCTTGCGCCGCGCGGGCGCCGATAGCGGCGTCGGCGACCGATTGCTGCGTGCGGCCGATGTGATCGCCGCCGTCGCCCCGGTCAGCCGCCCCTACGGTGACCTGGGCGCGCTCGTCGCGGCTGAACTGGGCGTCAGCCCGAGGAGGACCGTGCAGTCGGTGCGTTTCGGCGGTGACGCGCCGCAGCGGCTGCTCAACGCCGTCGCGCAGGTCATCGCCGACGGCCGCTCGGAGGTCGCCCTGCTCACCGGAGCCGAAGCGGTGTACTCCGGGAACACGGCCGCCCGCTCCGGCGCGGCGGTGGACTGGCCGGAACAGCCGGACGGCGTAACACCGGACGAGATCGTCGGCTCCGATCGTGGACCGAACTCGGACATGGAAACCGCCGCGGGGCTGTGGGGCCCGGTGTACTTCTACGCGCTCATGGAGACGGCCCTGCGCCGCAGGCTGGGGTCGAGCGAAGCCGCGCACCGCGAGCGGATCGGCGGACTATGGTCGCGGCTGTCGGAGATCGCGGCACGCAATCCGTACGCGTGGCAGCCCGCCGCGCAGGCTGCCGCCGACCTGGCGACGCCGGCGCCCGCCAACCGGATGGTGTCGACGCCGTATCCGAAGCTGCTGATCGCCAACCTGACCGTGGACCTGGGCGCCGGGCTCATCCTGTGCAGCGCGGCGGCGGCCGAGGCCGCCGGTGTGCCGCGGGACCGATGGGTGTTCCCGCATGCCGGCGCCACCGCGACCGACGAATGGTTCGTCTCCGAACGAGCGGACATGTCTCGATCGCCCGCGATCGCCGCGGCGGGGAAGGCGGCGCTCGGCGCCGCGGGAATCGCGATAGACGATGTCGCCCACGTCGACCTGTACTCCTGCTTCCCGGTGGCGGTGCAGATCGCGGCCGAGGAACTCGGCCTGCCGATCGACGATCCGGCCCGGCCACTGTCGGTCACCGGTGGTCTCACCTTCGCGGGCGGCCCGGGCAACAACTACACGACGCATTCGATCGCGACGCTGTCCGGCATTCTCCGCGCGGACCCCGGCGCATACGGCTTGGCGACGGCGCTCGGTTGGTACAGCACCAAGCACGGCGTCGGGGTGTACTCGGCGAAGCCGCCCGAGCGGCTGTTCCGTGCCATCGAGGCTGAGGTGCCTGCGGCGCGGCGGGAACCCGCGCCCGGGTACACCGGTCCGGCTACGGTCGAGGCGTACACCGTCGCCTACCGCAAGGGTCCCGCGCCGGACCGTGCCGACGAGCCGGAAGCCGTTGTGGTGAGCGCACTGACACCGGCGGGGACCCGCATACTGGTCCGGGCGTCGGATGCCGACACCCTCGCGGCGTTCACCGCAGGCGACCCGCTCGGCGCGGACGCCGAGATCGCCGCGGACACGTTCACCCTGCTCACCGAGAGGAGCGCCCGATGAACGACTCGGTCCTGATCGAGCGGCGCGACGCGATCACCGTGCTCACGGTCAACCGTCCCGAGGCGCGCAACGCGATCAACCTGGCCACCGCGCAGGCCATCGAGGCCGCTGTCGACGAGTTCGAAGCCGATTCCGCCGCGCGCGTGCTCGTGCTCACCGGTGCGGGCGGAACCTTCAGCGCCGGAATGGATCTCGTGGCCGCGTCGAAAGGCGAGATGCCGATGACGCAGCGCCGTGGCCCGCTCGGCATCACGGCGAAACCCCCGGCGAAACCGATGATCTCCGCCGTCGAGGGTTTCGCGCTGGCCGGTGGTTTCGAGCTGGCGCTCGCGGGCGACCTCATCGTCGCCGCGCGCGACGCGCAGTTCGGCATTCCCGAGGTCAAGCGCGGTCTGGTGGCGGCGGGCGGTGGCGTGCTGCGCCTGACCCAGCGGCTGCCGCGCAGCACCGCCGCCGAACTCGCGCTCACCGGAGGCCGGATCGGCGCCGAGCGGCTCTACCAGCTCGGCCTGGTCAACCGGGTCACCGAGCCGGGTGCGGCGCTGTCGGTGGCGCTCGAATTCGCGGCCGAGATCGTCGCCGCCGCACCACTCGCGGTGGCCGCGAGCAAGCGCATCATCGACGAGTCGCCGGATTGGCCGGTCGCGGAGGGATTCGCGAAGCAGGGCGAAATCGCGCTGCCCGCATTGATTTCCAAGGACGCCGCCGAAGGCGCGCTGGCGTTCGCGCAGAAGCGCGAGCCCCAGTGGCAGGGTCGCTGACGGGCGGGCCCGGACACGTCCGGCAGCCGCAGGCGCAGCGCAGGGAGCGCATGCGCACGCGGCTGCTGGACGCGGCGGTGGAGAGCCTGGTCGAGGTCGGTTACGCGGGCACGACCACGCTCGAGGTGCAGAAGCGGGCGGGTGTGCCGCGGGGAACGTTGCAGCATCATTTCCCCACCAGGGCCGATCTGCTCGCCGGCGCCGTCGAGCATGTGGCGCGACGCCGTTTCGACCAGCTGACAAGCGAGTTCGAAGCGATCCCGGACGACGCGGACCGGCTGGAGACGGCCGTCGAGCTGACCATGCGGATGTTCAGCGGCCCGTCGTTCTGGGCGGCGCTGGAGATGTGGGTGGGCGCGCGAACCGACCCGGAACTGCGGGCGGCCTTCCTGCCGCTCGAGGTCCGCTTGTTCGAACTGATGCACACCAGCATTCGCGACAGCTTCCGGCGCGAGTTCCCCGACGATCCCCGGGTGCCTACGATCACCGAGTTCACCATCGAGATCATGACCGGCTCGGCCTTGCGGGTGCTGCTCACCGGGGACGTGTCCCGCAAGCGGGTTCTTCAGCACCGGTGGGGTAATGCCGTGCGCGTCTTGCTCGGCACGGCATCCGCTGACACGTTGCTCGACCCGCCCGCGGGCTGAACGGACGGGCGTCTAGCGCTGGCGGGTGACCGTCTCGAGCAGCACCTGGGCGCATCCGGCCGGGTCGTCGAAGAACGGCGTGTGCCCGCTGCCGTGCAGCGTGACGTGCTCGGCGTCCGGTAGCACGCTGCGCGCCTTGCGGCTCTGGGTCGCGTAGGTGAGCAGGATGTCGCGGCTGCCCCATGCGATGGTCACGGGAATGTCGGCGAGGGAGTCGATTTCGGGCAGCCGGACATCGGTGAACGAGGCGATCGCCTCGTCGAATCCGGCCGCGTCCGCAGCGCCGATGGCCGTGTCCAGCGCCACCTTCGCATCCAGCGCCCAGGGTTTGCCGAAGACCAGGGAGAGGAAGACGGTCCGGCCCGCGGCGGTGCCGAGGACGGACGGCAGGGCGGGCCGCAGTTTGCGCGCCAACGCCCGTGACTTGCCCAGCGACTGCTGACACCACACGCGACCGGCGGTGTCCCAGAAGCCGATCGGGGAGTAGGCGGTCACCGAGCGAGCCAGCCCGCGAGCGCCCAATTCCAGTGTGATCAGCCCGCCCATCGAGTTCCCCGCGAGATGCGGTTGTTCGATCCCCTGCGCGGCGAGGAATTCGGCGAGCGCGTCGGTGAGGTTGGGCACCGTGTTGTGCGCGAGCGGGTGCGTCGAACCGCCGAAGCCGGGCAGGTCGACGGCGATCACTTCGTACGACGCGGCCAGTGTGTCGATGATCGGCTCCCACACCTGCCACCGGCTCCCGACCCCGTGTACCAGCACGAGCGGCTCGCCCGCGCCGACGCGGTGATGGTGCAACGTCGTCATGCGCCAACCCTAACAGCAGTCACCTGTCATCAGTTGGTATCGCGCAGGCGGTTCACCCAAGGTCATAGTCGCCGGGCGCGTCGATCTCCGACTGTGCGGGATCGATGCGCCACCCCCGCTGTGTGATTCAGCTCACCGAATGTCACGGTGCCCGCTCGCGCGGTGTCTGAATGCCGAGGTATTAGAGACGGAGGAGTTTCCGATGAACATCGCACTGTGGATCGCTACGGCATTGTTGGCCGCGCTCGCTCTCTTCGGCGGCATCACCAAGGCGTTCGTTCCGCGAGAGAAGCTCGCCGCGTCACCTGGCGGGGAATGGACCGCGACGGCCGGCGACGGCTTCGTCAAAGGTCTGGGTCTCCTGCAGATCCTGGCGGCGGCCGGTCTGATCCTGCCCGGCGTGCTCGACATCGCGCCGGTGCTGGTGCCGGTCACGGCGGTCTGCTGGGTCGGGCTCATGGTCGGCGCGATGATCACCCACGGCCGGCTCGGGCAGTCCAAGTTCGTCGTGCTGAACTCGGTATATCTCGCGGTCGCGGTGTTCATCGCGTGGGGCCGGTTCGCCCTCGAACCTTTCACGAGCTGACGGCCCGGATCGAACGCAGCCAACCACCGAGGAGAAGGGTCGAGAAGATGAGCGACCACGCGACCGAGGCTTTCGTCGCCCACCGCGACCTGTTGTTCACCGTCGCCTACGAGATGCTCGGCTCGTCCGCCGACGCCGAGGACGTGCTGCAGGAGACCTGGCTGCGCTGGGTGAAAGCCGACACCGAACAGGTGGACGACGAACGTGCCTATTTGGTCCGGATCACTACCCGGCAGTCGCTCAACCGGCTACGCACGATGAAGCGCCGCAGAGAGGCATACGTCGGCCCCTGGCTGCCCGAGCCGATGCTCACCGCACCCGACGTCGCCGAGCATGTCGAACTCGCCGAGAACATCTCGATGGCGATGATGCTCGTCCTCGAGACGCTCTCGCCCACCGAACGTGCTGTCTTCGTGTTGCGCGAGGTCTTCGACCTCGGCTACGAGGAGATCGCGGTCGCGGTCGGCAAGAACCCGCCGACCGTCCGCCAGATCGCGCACCGCGCCCGCCGCCACGTCGAGGCCCGCCGCCCGCGTTCGGTGGTATCGCCCAGCCAGACCCGCGCGTCGGTGGAGGCGTTCGGGCGCGCGCTCGAATCAGGGGATCCACAAGGCCTGCTCGACGTCCTCGCGCCGCATGTCGTCCTCATGAGCGACGGCGGCGGTATCAAGCGAGCCGCGCTGCACCCCATCATCGGTGCGGAGAAGGTCGCCCGCTACATCACCGGCGGCACCGGCAAGGTCCAGGCCGAGCTCAGCTGCGAAACCATTCTGATCAACGGACACCCGGCACTGGCGCTGCGCCTGGACGGCGTGCTCGACGGCATCATGGCCTTCCACATCGAGGACGACCACATCACCGGCCTCTACTTCGTCGGCAACCCGGAAAAGCTGACCCGCGTCGAGTCCGAGACCCCGCTCGCGTTGCGCTGAATATCAGCAGCGCCGTGGCGGCCGCCACGCGCTCACCGGCAGCGAGCAGTGCGGGTCGCTTCCGGTGGCGCGCTGGGAATCGCCCAGATCGCGCTGACGCGGTCGTCGCCGAGGGCTGGTGCCGGACCCGGCAATATCGGTAGGATAATTGGTATGGCAACGCGTAAGGTCACCCTTTCGCTGGACGAAGCCGCTTGGTCGTATGCCGAGCAGGCGGCCGCCCGCGCGGGAATGTCGCCGTCGGCTTGGATTTCGAAGGCCGCGCGACGGGAGGCCGTGCGCACCGGGGTCGGTCCGGTGTCGGATGTGACCGCCGAGGCCGCCGCGGACGCGGCCGAACTGGCGGCCGCCGAGGAGGCGATGCGTGCGTCGGGGTGAACTGTGGATCTACAACCCGCATGGTTCGCCGCGCCGCCGAACGGTCGTGCTCATCAGCAGTGACGGCATCAACGAATCGCCGCGCCCCTGGTTGATCGCGGCCGAGGTGCTCGAGGACGATCCGCAGGACATCCTCGCGGTTCCGGTGGAGGAACACGGCTGGGTGCATGCCGGGAACATCGGGCGCATCTTCCGCGGTTGGCTGGCCGAGCGGGTGGACGTGGTGGACACCGACACGCTGGAACGGCTCGACACCGCGTTGCGCGCGGCCATGGACCTCTGAGGCCTCCTGGGCAAAGACCGCGCACGACTACCGCTGAAGGCCGGACGGCATTATGGTGGCCACGCCACCGACAGTGGTCAGTCGAGGAAGAGGAGTCAGGTGCGGATCTGCATGATCGCCGCGGCGCTGATCGCGCTGCCGGTGCTCGCGGCATGCGGCAGCGACAAGGACACGGCGGCGCCCACGGTGACGCAGGCCGATCTCGCCAAGTCGTTGCAGGACAAGGGCCTCAAGAACAAGCAACTGGCCGAATGCGCGGCGAAAGTGTTCGTCGACCAGGGCATTTCGCAGGCCGGACTGCGGATCATGATCAGCGACGAGTACGACACCAAGTCTCCCAACCAGGAAACGCTGGGGATGAGCAAAGAGGACGCGGACAAGGCGCGCGCCGCCAGCGGTCGTATCGCGAGCGAGTGCATGTCGGCGGCTCAGACGCGCTGAGTTCCGGCCAGCCGGGGCGGTCGACGATTCGCGTAGCGAGGCGGTGAAGCAGACCGTACGCTGTCGCTACGTCGACGCGGGTGTCGACCAGAAGCCGAGGGTTCGACCGTGTCACAGCCGCCTTTTCCGACATCGCCGAGTCCGGTGGGATCGCCTACCGCGCAACCGATCAGCCCATCCGGTCGCTGGTTCGCGCTGGGTGGCGCGCTGATCGGCCTCGGCGTCATCGGCGGGATCGTCCTCGGCGCTCTCGGCTTCCTGCAGACCTCGGGCCGGATCGACGACTTCCAGCGGGTCAAGGTGCCCGGCTCCGGCATGGTGAACTTGGCGGAGTCCGGCGGCTACACCGTGTACTTCGAGTACGCCGGGGCATCGTCCCGGGGCCCCTCCGGCACGGTCAACCTTCGGGTGCTCGATCCGGACGGCAAGCACCTGGAGTTGCAGAAGTACGACGCGATCATCACGTATTCCTTCGGCAGCCACGAGGGACGGGCCGGGTTCTCGTTCGAGGCCGCGAAGCCGGGCGCCTATCGCGTGACCACGGCGGGTAGTTCCGAGGTGACGGTCGCCATCGGACAGGGTCTCGGCTCGTCGTTCGTCGGCACACTGTTCGGTGCGCTCGCCCTCGGTTTCGGTGGCGTGGTGCTCGGTGTGCTCGTGATCGTGGTGGTGGCGGTCAAGCGAAGTGCGAGCAGGCGCAAGGTCGCCGCGGGATGGTTCGCGGGGCGTCCGGCCGAATACTGAGCGGCCGTCGGAGCTTCGCTGATCACAGCGCGACAGTGAGCTCGATTCGCGCGGCCGATCCGGCTTCGAGCCCCTCGGCGACCCGCACCGCTTTCTTCATCGGCAAGACGTAGGTCGCACGCGACTTGTCCGGAAACAGCGAAGTGGACCACCGGGAGCCGCCGACGACCACATGCACCCGCACGGCGCCGAATCCGCCGGAACGATGGGCGTACCGCTCCTCGATCTCATCGGCCAAGTCTTCGGGCAGCGACACGAAATGCCAAGCGGCATTCCCCTGGTGTTCCCACACTTCCGCCGTGAACGAGTACCGCGAACCAGCCACGTCGCGACTGTAGCGGCGGGCACCGACAGCGGCACCGCGTCGCCCGCGACAGCGCATGTGACTCGGCACCTGCGTCGTCACCGCGCTGACCAACGCACGCGGACAAGCCGACCTGGCTGGGACCTCGCGCACCTGAGCGGTCGATCTCCCCGCTTCGGCGAGCATTTCGATCGCGCTGCGCGCAACCCGTGAGCGACCGCGCGGGGTGCGCGATGGTGGGCTGATGACGACCACCGAGGCGAAATCCACTACCGATTCCGAACTGGATGCGATCTTCGGCCCGATCTTCGACCGGATCGCCCAGGGCGCCGTGACGCGAGAAATCGATCGCACGCTTCCTCATCACGAGGTAGGACTGCTGCGCGCGGCGAAATTCGGCGCGCTGCGCGTTCCGGTCGAGTTCGGCGGCTACGGCGTCACCGTCCGGCAGCTGTTCCGCTTGCTCATCGAACTCGCCGCCGCGGAATCGAATCTGCCGCAAGCGCTGCGGGTGCACTTCTCGTTCGTCGAGGATCAACTCCTTGCGGAGCAAGGGCCCGAGCGGGAGCGGTGGCTGCGCGCGGTGGCCGAAGGCACGCTGGTGGGCAACGCGATCACCGAACCAGGTGTCGGCGCGGTGGACCGCTACCGCACCACGCTGACCGAGGACGGCGGGCGCTGGCTGCTCAATGGTGTCAAGTACTACAGCACGGGATCGCTGTACGCGGACTACATTCTGGCCGCCGCCGACCGGAACGGTGAGCGCGTCGGGGTGCTGGTGGACGCGAACGCCGAGGGAGTGCGTCAGCACGACGACTGGGACGGCTTCGGCCAGCGGCTGACGGCCAGTGGAACAACGGAATTCACCGATGTGGCGGTAAGCGAAGACCGGATCCTCGGCCCCGGCTACGGCGCGCCCGGACCGACCTACGCGACCTCCTACCTGCAACTGGTCCAGCTCGCGGTGCTGGCGGGCATCGCCAAGCGCGCCGAGCGCGATATCCGAGACTGGGTCGCGGCGCGTACCCGCGGCTACACACACTCCGCCGCCGACCTGCCGCGGCACGATCCGCTGGTGCAACAGGTGATCGGGCGGCTGTCGGCGGCCGCGTTCGCCGCCGAGGCCAGTGTGCTCGCCGTCGCCGACGTGCTCGACCACGTGCTGGCGGGCGGCGCGAAGGACGAGAGCGCGGTGGTGGCCGCCGAACTCGCGGCGGCCCGGGCCCAGCTCGCCGTCATCGATCTGGTGCTGCCCGCCACATCGCTGCTGTTCGAAGTGGGTGGCGCATCGGTCGTTTCCGAACAGCTGCGGCTGGATCGGCACTGGCGTAACGCCCGCACCATCTCGGTGCACAACCCGGCGATCCAGAAGGCGCGGGCGATCGGCGATCACCTGCTCAACGGCGCCGATCTGCCGTTCGCCTGGAGCGCGGGCGAGCGTACACCGGCCGGAGGAGCCGCGCAGTGACCCGCCGGATCCGGTTCAACGCATTCGACATGAACTGCGTCGCCCACCAGTCCCCGGGGCTGTGGCGGCATCCCGACGACCAATCGCACCGCTACAAGGAGCTGGGTTACTGGACGGAGTTGGCGAAGCTGCTGGAGAGAGGCCGCTTCGACGGCATCTTCATCGCCGACGTCCTGGGCACCTACGACGTCTACAGCGGCAACGACATCGCCGCGCTGCGCCAAGGCGCGCAGATCCCGGTTGCCGACCCGCTGCTGCTGGTCTCCGCCATGGCGGCGGTGACCGAGCATCTCGGGTTCGGCATCACCACCGGCACCGGATTCGAGCACCCGTACCCGTTCGCGCGGCGGCTGTCCACGCTCGACCATCTCACCAACGGCAGGCTGGGCTGGAATGTGGTGACCGGCTACCTGCCCTCGGCCGCACGCAATTTCGGCGCGGTCGACCAGCTCGACCACGACGAGCGCTACAACCAGGCCGATGAATACCTCGAGGTGCTGTACAAGCTGTGGGAAGGCTCGTGGGAGGACGACGCGGTGGTCCGCGACGCGACCGCGGGCGTCTACGTGGACCCGGCCAAGGTGCACCACATCGGTCATCGCGGCACGCACTACACCGTGCCGGGCATCCACCTGTCGGAGCCGTCGCCGCAACGCACGCCGGTGATCTACCAGGCGGGCGCGTCTGCGCGCGGGGTGCGTTTCGCGGCCGAGAACGCCGAGGCCATCTTCATCGCCGGTCCGTCGAAACGAGTGCTCGCGCAGACGGTTTCCCGGATCAGGGACGCGCTGGCGGCGGCAGGCCGCGCCCGTGACGCCGCGCGCATCTACGCGCTCGCGACGATCATCACCGACGCGACCGACGAGGCGGCGCGGCGCAAGCACGAGGAGTACCTGTCCTACGCCAGTGTCGAGGGCGGCTTGGTGTTCATGTCCGGCTGGATGGGCATCGATCTGTCCCGCTACGACCTCGACGACCCGATCGGCCAAGTCGAAAGCAACGCGATCCAGTCGGCGGTGGCGGCGTTCCAGGAATTCGACGACGACGGGCGGGAATGGACCGTCCGCGACATCGGCAAGTGGGCCGGCATCGGCGGCATGGGCCCGGTCTTCGTCGGTTCCGGGGAGACGGTCGCCGACCTGCTCCAGGAATGGGCCGCCGAAACCGACCTGGACGGCTTCAACCTGGCCTACGCGATCACACCGGGAACGTTCGAAGACATCGTCCGGCACGTCGTCCCGGTACTGACCGCCAGAGGCGCGTACACACCGGAATACACGCCGGGCACGCTACGCAACGCACTGTTCGGCGCGGGTGATCGATTGCCCACGGAACATCGCGGCGCGAGCTACCGCGTGGGCGGTGCGGGATCGACGGCTCTGCCGGATACGGTCTCGCGTCCTGGGGCGACGGTCGAGGCGAGCACCTGATTTCCGGGACGGCGTCACGCCACACAGTTCCGATGGCGGCGGTCGACTGGGCCTACTGTGGATCTACGTGGTGCCGTCGTCCGCCAACGCCAGGCGGTCCGGCGGCTGCTCGGACATATCACTTCCGGACCGAGAAGCGCATGCAAATGTCGAATGGCCCGGCGCTTCTGCCCACGGCTGCACAATGCGCGCTGCGCAGCCGGCCGACGGCTGTTTCGTCGCAGTGAGTGCGGCGGAGGGGCAGTTGCTGCCGCAATTGGTCTGGGTGTATCCCAGATTCGACCGAAAGTAGGACCGAGGCACCCGCCTGTCGACGACGAGTCGCCTACGTTGCGATTGAAGGCAATCAGTTTGCGGTCAAGAAGATTTCGGCTATGGATTCCAACCCTGCGCGGTCGACTTCGTCGAACCGCCCAGGCCGCGGACTGTCGAGGTCGAATACCCCGATCAGCGCATCGTCGCGGACCAGCGGTACGACAATTTCCGAACGCGTATCGGCGTCGCACGCGATGTGCCCCTCGAATGCGTGCACGTCGGGCACGAGCTGAGTGGTTCTGGTTTGCGCCGCCGTGCCACAGACGCCTTTTCCCAGCGCGATGCGCACACACGCGGGTTTGCCCTGGAACGGGCCGACCACCAGTTCCCGACCGTCGTAGAAATAGAAACCCACCCAATTCACATCGGGTAGGGCGTGGAATACCAATGCGGCGAGATTGGCGGCGTTGGCGATGCGGTCGGTCTCGCCCGCGACCAGCGCTTCGGCCTGAGCGGCGAGCTGGCGGTACTGCTCGGTGCGGTCTCCGGTCAGGTCGGCGACGACAAACGACATGGCCCGAATGGTACGCGCTGCGAATTCGCTGTCTGCTTATTGATTCTCGGTGATCGCAACACTCTGCCCGCACCGCGCGTCCATCGCATCATCCCTGCATGACTTCGCAGCAACCCGTATCCCGTTCCACTCGTTCGGCCGCGGTAATCGGTGCCGGACAGACCGGCGTCACTGCGGCGCTAGGACTTCTCGACGCCGGTTTCGACGTCACCCTTTACAGTGAGCGCGATCAGCGCGCCTTACGCGACGACGTGCCCGCCACCGGCACCGCGCTGGAATTCGGTGAGACCCAGCAGGCCGAGGCCGCGCTCGGATTGGATAGCTACACCGGGCGGGCGCCCCGGCACACCGGCTTGAGCGTACGCATCGCCGGACCGGGCCCCGATCGTCCCGAATTGATCCAATTCGACGGCCATTTCGACGGATACGTCGGCGTGGCGGTGGACACCCGGCTCAAGGCCGACGAGCGGCTCACCGCGTTCCTGGAGCGCGGCGGCCGGTTCGCGGTCGAGCAAGTGACGCCGGAGACGCTCGACGGTATCGCCGCCGCCAACGACCTCACCCTGGTCGCGACCGGCCGCGGCGGGCTGTCGGACCTGTTCCCCGTCGACGCGCAGCGCACGCCCTACGACGCGCCGCAGCGGTCCTTGCTCACCGTCGTCGTCACCGGGATCGGCCACGACGAAGATGTTTTCGCGCATCGCAGCGTGGCGGGCGGCGCGCACAGCGGCTTCTCCATCCTCGCCGACCAGGGCGAGGGCTGGTGGGGCCCGTACCTGCACAAGGACGCGGGGCCGAGCTGGGCCTTCCTCGGCTGGGCGCGGCCCGGCAGTGACTGGGAGAAGCGGTTCGCCGGGGCCGACTCCGCCGAGTCGGCGCACCGGATCGTGCAGGACCTCTACCGCGACTACATCGAGTGGGACCTGCCGGAGGTGCTGGCCACCAGGACCATCCCCGAGGATCCGCACTCGTGGCTGAAGGGCGCGGTGCGCCCGGTCGTGCGGTCGGGGGTCGGGCGCACCGCGGGGGGCCACGTGGTCGCCGCGCTGGGTGACACCGCCATCGCCTACGATCCGATCGCCGGGCAGGGCGCGCAGAGCGGCCTGATCCAGGCGCAGCGTCTGGTCGCGGCGGCCGCCGTGCACGAAGGACCGTTCGACGAGGCGTGGATCGCGCGGCAGTACGCCGCGTTCCTCGCCGCGCGCGCAGATGCGGCGAACAAGGTGACCAGGCTGTTCCTCAGCGATCCCGAACTGGCCGAGGTCGGCAACGCGTTCTTCGCCGCGGCGGCCGTCGACCCGGCGTTCGCTTCGGCGCTGGTCGGCCTGCTGCACCGGCCGCAGCCGTTCCTGCCGGTCGACTCGCCGGAAGCGGTCAACGAGTTCATCACGCGGGTCACCGGCGAGGACGCCGCCGCACTACTGGGCCGGTTCGCGCCCGCGGGCAAGTTCGCCAGGTCGAGCTACTCGCCCGCGCTCGCCGACGCCTGATCCGAATCGCGCAGATTCAAAACCTCGTCCCGACCGGGGGCCGGTGCTGGAGTGGAAGGAGCGCCGGACGCATGCGTGGCGTCCGGCCTCCGATCCGACGGCTACCCCCGATAACCATGGAGCAGCTATGACCACGGAGCAGATCGCCGAGCAGATCCGGTTCGCCTACTGGGTGCCCAACGTCAGCGGGGGACTGGTCACCAGCGATATCGAACAGCGCACCAGCTGGGATTTCGAGTACAACAAGAAGCTGGCGCAGACCGCCGAGAACAACGGCTTCGATTACGCGCTGTCCCAGGTGCGCTACACCGCCTCCTACGGCGCGGAGTACCAGCACGAATCGACCTCGTTCAGTCTCGCGCTGCTCGGCGCGACCGAGCGGCTGAAGGTCATCGCGGCCGTGCATCCCGGGCTGTGGCATCCGGCGGTACTGGCCAAGTTCGGCGCCACCGCCGACCACCTGTCGAATGGCCGGTTCGCCATCAACGTCGTGTCCGGCTGGTTCGCCGGTGAATTCACCGCGCTCGGCGAGCCGTGGCTCGAGCACGACGAGCGCTACCGGCGCAGCGCCGAATTCCTCGAGGTGATCCGCAAGATCTGGACCGAGGACAACGTGAACTACGGCGGCGACTTCTACCGCATCCGGGACTTCACCCTGAAGCCGAAGCCGCTGAACACCCCGGAGCGGCCGAATCCCGAACTCTTCCAGGGCGGCAACTCGACCGCCGCACGGCGCAACGGCGGCCGCTACGCCGACTGGTACTTCTCCAACGGCAAGGACTTCGACGGCGTCACCGAACAACTCGACGACCTGCGCGCCGTCGCCCGCGCCCACGACCGCGAGGTGAGATTCGGGCTCAACGGCTTCATCATCGCCCGTGATACCGAGCGGGAAGCTCGCGACACCCTGCGCGAGATCGTCGAGAAGGCGAACAAGCCCGCGGTGGAAGGCTTCCGCGACGCGGTGCAGCAGGCGGGCGCGTCCACCAAGGACCGCAAGGGCATGTGGGCCGATTCCACGTTCGAGGACCTGGTGCAGTACAACGACGGTTTCCGCACCCAGCTGATCGGCACGCCGGAGCAGGTGGCCGAGCGGATCGTCGCCTACAAGCAGCTCGGCGTCGACCTGATTCTCGGCGGCTTCCTGCACTTCCAGGAGGAGATCGAGTACTTCGGCGCGAAGGTGCTCCCGCTGGTGCGTGAGCTGGAAGCCGCGCAGCGGCCCGTCGCGGCGGTGAACTGATGACCGCGGTCGCCGCCGATCGCATCCTGTCGGCGGCACAAGCGTTCGCGGTCGCACAGCGGCTCGCGGCGGACTTCGCGCCGGGAGCCGCCGAACGCGACCGGGAGCGCGCGCTGCCGTACGCGGAGGTCGATCGGCTGGCGGCCAGCGGTCTGCTCGCGATCACCGTGCCCGCCGCGCACGGCGGCGCGGATCTGCCGCCCAGCGCGGTCGCGGAAGTGACGCGGATTCTCGCCACGGCCGACCCCAACATCGCGCAGATCCCGCACAGCCACTTCGTGTATGTGAACCTGCTCCGGCTCGCGGGTACGGTCCAGCAGCAGGAGCGGTACTTCGGGCGGGTGCTCGACGGCGGGCGCATCGCCAACGCGCAGTCCGAGCGCGGCGGTACGACCGTCGCCGACATCGCCACCACGCTGCGGCCGGCCGGTGACCGATTCCGGGTGGACGGCGTGAAGTACTACTGCACCGGATCGCTGTTCGCCGACCTGTTCGCGGTGCTGACCCGGCTGGACGATCCGGAAGGCCGCAGCGGTCTCGAGGCCGGTGAGTACATCGTCTACCTGCCCGCGAACACTCCCGGTGTACGCGTCGTGGACGACTGGAACGGGATAGGGCAGCGCACCACCGGCAGTGGAACGGTGTCCTTCGACGAAGTGCTCGTCGATCGCGACCAGGTGATTCCCCGCTCCGGCGCGGTGCGGGCACCCACCGGCTATGGCGCGTTCGCCCAGTTGCTGCACGCCGCCATCGACACCGGCATCGCCCGAGGCGCCCTCACCGCGGCAACGGAATTCGTGCGCACGAAGAGTCGTCCGTGGTTCGAGGCGGGGGTGGCGAACGCGGTGGACGACCCGCTGTTGATCCAGCGCTTCGGTGAATTGTCCGTCGCGGTGACCGCTGCCGAGGCGACGCTCTCGTCGGCCGGATGGGCATTGGACGCGGCTATCCGGATCGATCCGAGCGCCGCGAACATCGCCCAGTCGTCGCTGGCCGTAGCGACCGCCAAGATACTCGCCGACCGCGCCGCCAACGACGTGTCCGCCGCACTGTTCGAGGTCGGCGGAACGCGCAGCGCGGTGGCGGATCTCAATCTGCACCACTTCTGGCGCAACGCGCGCACGCACACCCTGCACGATCCGGTGCGCTGGAAATACCAGCACATCGGCAGGGCCCTGCTGCACGACGCCGCGCCACCGCTCCACGGTGTGATCTGAAAGGAGACGAAATGGCAGTCACTGTCGTCGTCGGAAATCCGAAACCCGCCTCACGCACGCTCACCGCGGCCACCCTGGTCGCGAGGGGGTTGCGACCTGAGGTGGAGCCCACCGTGATCGACCTGGTCGAGTTCGGTCCCGCGCTGCTCAGCTGGGGTGACCCGGCCGTAGCCGAGGCGGTGCGCACCGTGGCGGGCTCGGAGCTCGTCGTCTTCGCCAGCCCCACCTTCAAGGCGACCTACACCGGTCTGCTCAAGCTGTTCCTCGAACAGTTCGAGGGCGGGACCGGCCTGGAAGGCGTGCTCGCGGTCCCGGTGATGCTCGGCGCGGGACCCGCCCACGCTCTCGCGCCCGACCTGCTGCTCAAGCCCGTGCTCGTCGAAATCGGGGCCACCGCCGCGTTGCCCGGGCTCTACCTGTCCGATCGCACATTCGCCGAGGACGGCGTCATCGACCGGTACAGTGGTCGGTGGCGTTCGGTCGCCCAGGCACTGGCCCACAGCTCGAAAGCTGCGAATCATGCATGACCTGTTCGAATTCCCCGCCGACGGAGCCGGTCTGCGTCGCGCGTTCGCCAACTTCCCCAGCGGCGTCGTCGCCGTGTGCGCCGAAATCGACGGAACCCCGCACGGTCTGGCGGTGAGCACGTTCGTGCCCGTCTCGCTCGATCCGCCCCTGGTCTCGTTCTGCGTGCAGAACTCGTCGGCCACCTGGCCCAAGCTCGCCGCCGCGAGCCACCTCGGCCTCAGCCTGCTCGGCACCGACCAGCAGGCCGCCGCCCGCTCGCTCGGCACCCGCGACGGCGACCGCTTCCGCGATATCCAGCTGCACCGCGGTTCCGGCGACGCCGTGTTCATCGATGGCGCGTCCGCCTGGATCGAGGGCGTCCAGGAAGCGCACGTCCCGGCAGGCGACCACGCGGTGGTCATCCTCCGCATCCACCGCATCGCCACCCGCACCGACGTGGACCCGCTCGTTTTCCACGGCAGCAAGTTCCGCCGACTGCACGCGGAATCGGCGAACGGGGCGGCCTGAGAGGCTGGTTCACTCGCCAGAACGCGGCGGGGTCCGTCCGGTCGTGCAGGGGACGCGACGGCGTCCTTGCAAGACCTGACATCAAACTGCGTGACGCAAGTTGCCGGTCGAAGCGACCGGACGACCTCTCACGGCCCATGGTTGGGCTGTACCGGCGGCGCTGTGGGAGACTCAGGCGTCTCCTACGGAAAGGTCCGGCTATGTCGCTCGGGATGGTTCTCGGTGATTTCCCGCGCACTTCGGCGCGGGCGTAAACAGGCGACCTGATAGCCCCTGTGCGATAGCAGCACAGGCAATTTCGCGTCTCCGCGTCGAGGTGCTCTTCGTGCCCTTTGCACGTTCGTACACGAGGAGTACGCGGTGTCCACCGTTTCCTGGACCGAGGACAACACCTGCCCGAGCGCCCGTTGGCATTCCGAGAATGGCGCGCCACCACCCGATTCCCTCGTGGTGGTGAACGACTGGACGACTGCCGAAGCGGCTTGCCGAATGGCGCGAGCGGGGACCGGCCTGCTGTGGCGCGGTGATTTCCACAATGCGCGGCAGTTGCTGCGGGCGATGGGTCGGCGGGTCGAGCGGAAGGTTTCGCTGGGCGACGATCCGGCCGAGGCGTTCCGCCGGTATCGCGCGTCTCGTCGGCGGCGCGCGGAAGTGCTCGGCAAGTTGCTCGTGCTGCTGGAAGACGACTATTCGCTGGCGTTGCGTCGCGCTCCCGATGTGCGGCGCGCCTGCACCGAAGCGTACGGCGCGGCGCGGGGGCGTACGGTGGTCGCGCTCACCGAGTTGCTCGGCGTGCTGGGGGCGGCGCAGTGGCGAGAGAAGGGTGTGTACGTGCCCGCGCTCGGCGACCGCATTCATCCGCACTACGGTGTGTTCTCCCCGGTCCGGGGCGAGTACATCGACCTCGTCGCAGTCGCGCCGCTACCCGCGCGGACCGAGACAGCCTTCGATCTCGGCACGGGCACCGGCGTGCTCGCCGCCGTTCTGGCCCGCCGCGGTTGCACTCGAATCACAGCCACCGACAAGAGTTCCCGTGCGCTGACCTGTGCCCGAGCCAACCTCGACCGACTGGGCCTCTCATCCGTCGCCGTGCAAGGCCCGGCTCTCTTCCCGGACGGCGAGGCCGACCTGGTGGTGTGCAATCCCCCATGGCTCCCCGGCGCACCTACCTCGACCCTGGAAAGCGGCGTATACGACGAGAACTCGTCCATGCTGTACACCTTCCTCTCCGGCCTCCGTGCCCACTTGCGCCCCGGCGGCGAAGGCTGGCTGATCCTCTCCGACCTCCCCGAACACTTAGGCCTGCGTCCCCACGACGAACTCCTCGACCGCATCACAACCGCAGGCCTCCACATCACCGCCCAACTGACGACCCGCCCCACCCACCACCGAGCCCACAACCCCATCTCTCCACTCCACCACGCCCGCACCCGCGAAACGACTTCCCTCTACCGCCTGGCACCTCGTTGAGTGGCAGATCACGGAGTGGTTACCCCCGTCATCCGGGACCGAGTCCACGGCGTATTGGTCGCATCGGCAACGGGTTTCGGGGACTATGTTGACATTGCTAGTTGCTTCAGTGAAGACTGAAATAACTAGCAACGACGGGAGCTTTGATGGATCTCCATATCGAGCAAGTGACGTTCAACAGCCTTGGCACCGCGTGTGCTGGTGATCTGTATTTGCCCGCGGCGGACGGTCCGGTCCCCGGTCTGGTGCTGGGGCACTCAGGGGTGATGGTGAAAGAGGCGTTGCGAGTGTTCGCACCGTATTTCGTGCGGGCGGGGTTCGCGGTACTGGCGATCGACTATCGCACGGTCGGGGCCAGCGCGGGGCAACCTCGCGGCCAGGACTACCCGCAGCGACAGACGGAAGATTTTCGTAGCGCGGTGTCGTATCTGCAAACCCGCCCGGAGGCGGACCCGAATCGGATCGGACTCTGGGGTGTCAGCATCGGGGGCTCGGTGGCGACGCAGGCCGCGGTATTGGACCGGCGCGTGAAATGTGTTGTGGTGCAGAGCCCGAGCGTGTGGAACGGATGGCGATATCTGGAGCGGCTGCTCGGCAGGGAGGGCGTAGCCGCGCTGCGGGACCGGTTGGACGAGGACTGGGAGCGCCGATATGTCGGCCACGACAGTGCTCGGGTGCCGCACCTGACGCTGCGGGGGGAAAACGTCGAGAGCGCACCGGATCTCGCCGCCGAGATGTTCCCGAACTACCGGAACGAGAAGACCCTCGACTCCGCCGAACATCTGCTGACCTTTGCGCCGGAGGACCTCGTTCATCGCCTGGCGCCGACCCCGCTGCTGATGATCGCCAACGGCGGCTGGGACCCGTACCACATGCTCGAGGAGGCACAGAGCGCCTTCGCCAAGGCCGGCGAGCCGAAACGACTCGAGATCCTGCCTTACGACGTGCTCGGTCTCTACACCGGTCCCGGGCTGGAGGAGGCCATGGCTCTGGCCGTCGAGTGGTTCGACCGGCACCTGCGCCGGACCCGCCTCGTCGCTCCCACCCCGGAGCCGACCCGGGAGTCGGTGACCGCTATGCCACAGTAATCGAGCCGAGTACAGCGCAGGAGGACACAGCATGCCGGAACCGGATCGACAGCACGCCACGCTGGAGTGGGTGGAGCGAGTCGCTACCTTCTGCGTCGAGGAATGGGCACTGCCCCCCATCACCGGGCGAATCCTCGGCCTACTGATGATCTGCGATCCGCCGGAGCAATCCGCCGGCCAGATCGCCGAGGCGATCCACGCCAGCCGCGCCTCGCTGACCTCCAACATGCGCCTGCTGACCACCATCGGCCTCGTCCGCAAGGTGCGGATCCCCGGTGACCGCACCGCCTACTACCGCATCGAGGACGACGCCTGGGAGAAGGTCATCCATCGCAAAATCGCCGGCCTGGGCGCCTTCGGCGACATCGCCGAGGACGGACTCTCCTTGGTCGGCGGCACCGATCCCGCTCTCACCGAACGCATCCGGGCCGCTCAGCAGGCATTGACCTGGCTGCGCGACATCGCCGCCCGACACACGGACACCACCACCTGAAGGACCGATCGTGCTCCGAATCCGACCCGACCTCGACCCGATTCAGGAAACCCTGCTCCTCACCCTGCAAGCCCGAGCACTGGACGCGACCACCCGCACCCCGATCCTGGGCGACACCCGCCAGGCCGAGCTGGCCGACCGGATCGACTACGACTTCACCGAACTCGAGCTGAAACCCAGCCTCATCTGCGGAACGGCGCTACGCGCGAAAAAACTCGACGACGCGGTACGCGCGTTCATCGCCATGCACCGAAATGCGGTGGTACTCGATCTCGGCTGCGGCCTGGACACCCGCATGCTCCGATGCGATCCACCCGCCGATGTCGACTGGTACGACGTCGATTACCCTGAAGTCATCGAACTGCGCCGACAGTTGCTTCCGCACAGCCCCCATCCGCTGGGCGTCGATCTCACCCAGCCGGGCTGGACTCAGCAGCTGCCCGCCGATCGACCAGCCATGATCGTCGCCGAGGGCCTGCTGCCTTTCCTGCCCGGCGACACGTTCCACACCCTGATCCGCGAGGCGACCACACACTTCCCGACCGGTGAGCTCGCCCTCAACGGCTACACCCGTTTCGCCGCCTGGGCCATGAAATACCACCCGTCGATCAAAGCCCTCGGCATCAGCGCCGCCCAAGGATTCGACGACGCCCACGAACCCGAAACCTGGGGCGCCCGCCTGACACTGATCGAAGAACAACTTCTCACCCGCGCCGGCGAAGTCGACCTCTTCCCACAACCGTTACGCGCGGTAACCCGCGCCATAGCCCTCAGCTCAGGACTGTCTCGGCAAGCCAACCGAATACTCCGATACGCCTTCTAGTGTCTCGAGGCATCGCGCCGTCACCCCATCCTCAACCACCACCGTAGAGGCCGGTGATGTGGTGGTCCGCACGACGTTGAAAGTCATCGCCGCCGTTGCAATCTCTCTTGCGGCAGGTGCAGGTTGGGCGAACGCCACGGTTACATCCAGCGGATTACCTCTGAAGCCCATCCCGAGCCCGCAACCGGCTCCCGTCGGCACTCAGGCGACTCCTGTCGGCGTCTCCTCGGGCTCGAGCGACGCCCAGTCTCTGGCCTGCCTCGTGCACGCCCTGTCCAGCGGCGCCCACTACTGCCTGTAACCCACACCACCCCCAGCGGCGGTAACCGCCCGGCACTTCGTCGAGTGGCACATGACGGAGGGGCTACTCGCGATTCGCCTCGACCATGGGCCACTCGATGACGTGCGCTGCGGGGCGGTTGGTCGGGTAGCAGAAAGGCCCTGGATCGGCGGGGTGCGGATGCAGGGCCTTCGGTGGAGCCGATGACGGGAATCGAACCCGCGCTGTCTGCTTGGGAAGCAGAAGTTCTACCATTGAACTACATCGGCACTGCGCAGTGCGCGTCCGCGACTCTATCAGACCAGGCACTATGTAGGTCAACTCCCTTGATCTGGGGTTCGCACTGGGCGCAGCTGATCGGGCTGTAATGGATAGCCTTCAGCAGGCGGCTGGGCGCCCGGCATCGCCGGCTATTCGCTCTCGAATCGGCTCCAGCGAGCAAGGTCTTCAACGATCGGACCGGAGTCGGGTATGCGGAACCACCACCACCCACGTCCGGTTGTGTCGATGTTCGCGACTGCCGCCATGCGCTTTCCTGAGTCCTCGACAGTGATAGACGTGAATCTGTCGTCGGCATCGGAGACGTAGTTATTCACCTTAGCAGCGAGTATTGTCGGCAATTGATTAATGGCACTTTCCAGGTAATCCCGGACAGTATAAGCGGCGTTGAGATCGTATTCGTTCCAGACGGTGCGGTCCGACCAGGGCAGGCTTCTGTCGCGATCGATCTTCTCGACGTGGGCTTCCCATGAATCCGCCAAGCGGATCGCATCGCGTTCCTCTCCCGATTTCAGTGTGATCGGGTGACTCCTGATGTCGACGATCTCGTCCTCGGTGAAATGACGATGCGCGCGATCCTCGGGGTTCGACATTCGTTTCCTCACAGTTTCCAGGCGGTGGATTTCCATGGCATTTCGTAGTTCACGACAACCTTGACTCCCTTGTATACAAATTGCTCGGCCTGCTCCGATGTGCGTCCGTCACCCATCGGTTCCGGGGTGCCTTTTGTCAGGGCGTCATGAACTTGCTGGGGAGTCGGTCGGTCCATCGTCGGATTCCCGTCGCCGGTATGTCCGTTGATGAATTCTTCTATCTCGGCTTGAGTGTATTCGCTGTGGCGAAAGTCCGGTTCATCGGAATCACCGGCGTGATCGTCATCGATGGTCGACGTCATGCCGATGATGGCGGCGAGGTTGGTGATGGCTTTTTCGAGGTCGACGGCGGGTAGAGCGTGGAAGGCGTCGATGGTGCCGACAGCCCCTGCGGCGAGACTGGTGAGACCGATGACTCGGACCATTTGGCTGGCGCGATAGGAGGTTTGGATCGCGTTGATCGTGGCGACCACGTCGGCGTCGATGGCGGCGGCTGCGGCGACGGCGGAGGAGCCGAGGCTGAACAGGAAAGCGACACCGGCGGTTATCGCGATCAAGCTGATGGACAGTTCCAGCGCGTTGATCGCTTTGGCGTTGTCGTTACCGAGGGCGATGGTCGCGTTCTTGTAGTCGCCAACGGGTGCGGCCATTTTCTGCGCGGCGGTGCTGACGGTGTCGGCACTGGTTTTCAGGGTCGTGAAATGGTCTTGGAGCAGTTGCCGGTTGGTGGCGTCGTCCATGCCGTCGAACAGTGCCGAAATGGCGGATATACGGGCGGACGCGCCGGTGATGGTGTCGTGGTTGGCGAAGGTGTTCCAGGTGGTGTGTGCTTTGTCGAGTTTGGTGTGGTCGCCATTGGGGAGTTTGCCGAAGGCGGAGAGGACTTTGGCGACGAGTTTGTCCAAGAATTCCTTCAGGCCGCCGTGGTCGGTGAAGCCGACTCCATTGTCGGCCACCGAGGATGGGATGCTGACCTTGTACTCGCCGACTTCCTGGGCGTGGATGCGGGGCGGGGCGGGGTTGCTCTTGTTGGCGATGGCGTAGTTGTAGCCGTTGGCATACAGCACCGCGCCGTAGTTGGTGAGGGCGTTGGCCAGGCTCGAGCAGGCCTGCATGGTCTGCTGGGCGGCTTTGTCGTACGCCTCACCCCACTGTTTGCAGCCGGGGGCGTCGCCGGCCATCCCTGCGCATTCGCCTTTGATCGCATCGTGGACCGGCTTGTCGGCTTTGCGGAGGTCGTCGGCGAGGTCATGGCATTTCTTGGCGGCGTCGTAGTAGGTCTGCCAGTCGACGATCATGCCTGCCCCGACCGCAGTATGCGGCGGTTGGCCTCGATGGCGCGGGTATAGCGTCCGTGCGCTTTCTGCGCGGCATCGCTAACGGCGGCGACGCCTTCGGCGAATTCGCGGGCGGCCGCGAGCCATTGCGTGTGCGCGTCGGCGTAGGCGCTGGCCGCGGCAGATTCCCAACTGCCGCTCTGCAAGGCGGTGACCTTGTGGTCGAGTTCGTCGAGGTGATCGTGCAAGAACCCGGCCAGGCCGTTGAGGCGCGACACGATCTGATCGAGTCGTGCGAGGTCGACGCTGAATTGAGAGCTCATGGCAGGTCCAGGCTGGAGAGACCGGATGCGTTGCCGGTGTCGGTGCTCTTGTAGTTGGCGGCAGTGACGCCCAGCTTCTCGGCGAGAGAAGTCAACGCTTGCATGAGTTTTGTTCCGCCGTCGCGGGTTTCTGTCCACCCGGCGGAGAACTCGTCGGCCGCGTCGCCGGTCCAATCGGAAGTGAGCAGGTTGTCGACCTCGCCGGCAGCGGAATCGAGTGCCTGCTTCATGGTGTCGGCGATGTTGTAGACGTACTGGCCGATCGCCTGCACGTCATCAGGCACGACTGACAGATTGCGGCCAGATCCGTTAGGCCCCCCGCTAACTCCCATGCACACGACCATAACGGCACTCCGTCTCGGACGTCCACACGCTGACCAAGCCCGTCGGGCCAGCTAAGAAAGAGTCCCACTCGCCGGGTGGGGGCGACGGCCGACTGCCTTCTCGGTAGGTGGTTTCCGGCCCTCGTCCCGGTCGGTGGGTACCGAGTACCGGTACACGGTCAAGCAGAGGATGAGCCAAAGCGCCCCGAAGCACCAGCCGCCGAGGACGTCGGTGGCCCAGTGGACGCCGAGGTAGATACGGGACAGGCCGACCGCGGTCACGAAGAGGACGGCGGCGGTCGCGGCGCAGAGGCGCAGGGTGGAACCGTGTATGGCGGGGAGCGCGACCGCAAGGACGATGCCGACCACGACGAACGAGCCCATGCTGTGCCCGGACGGATACGCCTGGTTGGACACGCTGATCAGGTGTTCCTCGACGGGTGGGCGGTCCCGGTCGGTGAGTCGCTTGCCGCCGCGTACGAGCAGCCCGCCGCCGAGCCCGGTGATCGCGACGAGCGCTGTCGCCGTCCAGCGCCGCCGCCAGGACAGGACCAGGCAGGTGGCGGTAGCCAGAGCGGTCATGGCGAGCGTGCCGCCCAGCACGCTGACCGTCACCGCGACCGGTGTCAGCGTGCCGTTGCGGTGCGTGACGGCCCAATCGGTGACGCCGCGATCGAACCCGCCGGGACCGTGATTCCCGACCACGCCCGCCGTGAGAGCCGCGGCGCACACCACCAGCAACGCGGTGAGCACCCCGATGATGCCGCTAATGCGAGGGGAGGTCACTCCTCCACGTTGCCACCTCCGACGCTCGAAGGTAACCGGCTCCTTCCCAGCTGGCATGACACCGCCGCGGCCGAAGCGCGTCAGAACTTGCTGTAGCCGCCGTCGATCAGCAGAGTGTCGCCGGTGTGGTACGCGCTGGTGGGGCTGGCGAGGTAGACGGCGACGGATTCGAAATCGCTCGGCAGGCCCCAGCGGCGGACCGGGATCCTCGGGTGGACGCGTTCGCGGAAACGGTCCCACGCGAAGGCCCCTTCGGTCATCGGCGTCTCGACCCAGCCGGGCAGCACGGAGTTCGCACGGATGCCGTGCTTGGCCAGCTCCACCGCGATCGAGTTGACCATGGCGATCAACCCCGCCTTGCTGGCCGCATAGGACTGCCCGCGCGGAACGCCCTGGTGGGCGGCCAAACTCGCGGTGGCGACCAGACTGCCACCCTCGCCCTGGGCGAGCATTGCTTTCGCCGCTTCACGCAGCGTCACGAACGCGGCGTCGAGATTGAGCGAGGTGACCCGGCGGAATTCCGTGAGATCGGTATCCACGAACGGAATGAATCCCTGGCTGACTCCGGCGTTCACGAAGCAGGAGTCGATGCGGCCGAGTTGCGCGGCCGCGCGGCCGATGGTGTCGATCACTTGCTGTTCCTCGCCGACGTCGCAGCTCAGGGCGAGCACCCGCCCGCCGAACGAGCGCAATTCGGCGGCGGCCGCCTCGTTGCGTTCGGCGTTGCGGCCGACGACGCAGACATCGGCCCCGGCCCGCGCGAGACCCCGGGCGAATCCGAGACCGATGCCGGAGTTGCCTCCGGTGACGACGGCGACGTGGCCGGTCAGGTCGAACAGCGAGCCCTCGGACATGGTTCATCCCTTCGATCGCGGGCGACGCCGCCCGAATGAATGCGAGGATATCGTTCTCTTCATATCACTGTGCGGCTGAGGAGCCCCGTCGAGCAGGCGCTACGCTCGTCGCGTGCTGCTTTCCGATCGTGACATCCGCGCGGAGATCGCCGCTGGGCGTCTCGGCGTCGAGCCGCTGCTGGAGAACCTGATCCAGCCGTCGAGCATCGACGTGCGCCTGGACCGGATGTTCCGGGTGTTCAACAACACCCGCTACACCCACATCGATCCGGCGCAGCGGCAGGACGAACTCACCAGCCTGGTCGAGCCGGGCGAGGGCGAGCCGTTCGTGCTGCATCCCGGCGAATTCGTGCTCGGCTCCACCCTCGAGGTGTGCACGCTGCCGGATGATCTGGCCGGACGCTTGGAGGGCAAGTCCAGTCTGGGCCGATTGGGTCTGCTGACCCACTCGACCGCCGGCTTCATCGATCCCGGGTTCAGCGGGCACATCACGCTGGAGCTGTCCAACGTGGCGAATCTGCCGATCACGCTGTGGCCCGGCATGAAGATCGGTCAGCTGTGCCTGCTCAGGCTGACCAGCCCGGCCGAGCACCCGTACGGCAGTGCCGTGGCGGGCTCGAAGTACCAGGGCCAGCGCGGACCGACTCCGTCGCGGTCCTATCTGAACTTTCCGATTCCGGCCGCCGCGATCGACGCCGCCGAAGCCCGCTGACCGGGGCCGAGTCCGCTTCGTCGACTGTGGGGGAGAAGCGGACCCGGCGGACGGCGGCGGGGAACCGACCGCGGAGGTGATCAGTCCCCGCCGCCCGCTCCCACCGCGAGCGCCGTTGTGAGGATGACGGACAGCGGTGGGAGCGTGTCACCGCGGCTCGGCGGGCTGACCCAGAAGCACCCTTCCCGGGTCCAGCGGCCGAGGCCGGTCGGCAACATCACGGCGCTGCCGACGGCGGGCAGGCCGATATCCAGCCGATTGAGCACCTCGAGCACCTGCGGTCCCGGTCGGCTGTCGGGCTCGGCGAGGAAACTCCATCGGATCTGCCTGGCCAACATGGGACCCCTCGTTCCCTGCTGTTCCAGTGCGGCGCGCACCTTCTCGGCACGCGCGGTCGGCAGGTGGACGACGCAAACGCGTCCGGTGATCGGCAGCATGGCGAAACCGCCCCGCTCGGTGACCGGCAGTCCGAACTCGTGCCGATAGAACGCCACCCAATCGTCCACGGTCCTGAGTTTCTCGACATTCACGGCGAACTCCTTGCCTTCCGACTCAATGGTCCCGGCCCGCCGCGTGATTCGGCATCGCCCGCTCACCCGCCTTGCGCTGCCCTTCCGCTGCCTTTGATACGGGCCGTATTTCACCTGTGGCCGCGCTCACAAACCGCTCGTACTCTGGAAGGAGTTCGTTCGGAAGGGATGACACCGTGGTCACGCATTGGTCAGGCAAAGAGGCCCGTGCCCTTCGCGATGCCAAGCGGATGAGCATCAGGGAATTCGCCGCCCATTTGGGTGTGCACGAACGCTTGGTGTCGAAGTGGGAAGCCGGGGGCGTCCGGGTTCATCCACGACCGATCAACCAAGCCGCTCTGGATACCTCACTGGCCAGGTCCGACGATGTGGTGCGGGCGCGGTTCGCGGCATTGATCGATAAGCCCGCGATCGATCGAACCGTCCCGCCGGGATTCGATGCGCGTGCCGACGCCTCGGCGCGCGTTCATTATTCGAGCGACGCGGACCTTTTGGCTCTCATAGACGCCGGTGCGATGAGAGGTGCTGCGTTGGCAGCGATTTCGGAGAGGGATCTGATCATGGCGGCTGCCCACGAGGCCAGCGAGCACGCCGGCAAGGCCGAGAGCACCAATGTCGGTGCGAGCACTTTGGACCAGCTCGACGCGGATGTCGTGCGCATCGCGAACGACTACGTGCGCATTCCGCCGGTGCCGATGATGGTGGAAATGGTGCGGGTGCGGCGCCGGGTGTATCGGTTGCTGGAAGGCCATCAGCGGCCCGCCGATACCGGTCATCTGTATCTTTTGGCGGGCACCCTCTCGGGCCTGCTCGCCAACGCCAGCACCGATCTCGGCTACTACGACGCGGCGGGCGAGCAGGTCCGGGCCGCGTGGGCCTACGCGGAGTTGTGCGGGCACAACGGGCTTCGGGCCTGGACCCGCGGCATGCACGCGCTGATCGAGTACTGGTCGCAGCGGCCGCGCCGGGCGGTCCAGCTCGCCCAGAGCGGGCAGGAGTTCGCGGAATCCGCGACCGCGCAGGTGCGACTGCTCAATATCGAGGCGCGCATCTGGTCGGCGCTTGGCAGCGCCGCCGACACCGATCGCTGCGTGCGGGCAGCCGACGACGCGCGCGAGATCGCCGCGACCGACACGCTGCACGACGAGGTGGGCGGCGTCTTCGGGTTCAACGAGGCCAAGGCCAACTACTACGCTGGCGCCACCTACATCCACCTCGGTCAGGCGGAGCCCGCGCTCGGCGCCACCCAGCGGGCCATCGAACTCTATTCGAACGGCCCGTCCGAACAGCGTTCCTACGGCGCGGAGGCGCTTGCCAGGGTCGACTGCGCGGCTGCCCACCTGATCAACGGCAGCCTGGACGGCGCGGCCGAGGCGCTGCAGCCGGTGCTCGGCCTCGACGAGGCCAAGCGCATCGCGCAGCTCGAGGAGCGGTTGACCGGTGTGCGCAGGCGGATCGCGGCTCCGGCTTTCCGCGACTCGGTCGAGGCGCGCAGGCTGGACGAGCGGATCGAGGAATTCTGCGGGTCGACGGCGGCCAAGGGGATCCCGCCCGGCGCGGCCCATTGAGTGACGCGTCACACCCGGCGGGGCCGCGGCCGCCGTCGTGGGCGTGGCGGCCCGTGGAGAGCTCGGACAGGCGGTTTATCCAGTTGCGACGGATGGCACCATGGGACGGGTGAGTCCTCAGCATCCGCACCATCCCCCGCGTGTTCTGGAGCAGTCCACGAAGCTGCAGAACGTCGTCTACGAGATCCGTGGACCGGTACACGCGCACGCGGCACGGCTGGAGGCCGAGGGCCACCGCATCCTCAAGCTCAATATCGGCAACCCCGCCCCGTTCGGGTTCGAGGCGCCCGACGTGATCATGCGCGACATCATCGCGGCGCTGCCGTATGCCCAGGGCTACTCCGAATCCAAAGGCATCCTCTCCGCGCGGCGCGCGATCGTGACCCGCTACGAACTCGTGCCCGGCTTCCCCGAGCTGGACGTGGACGGCGTCTACCTCGGCAACGGCGTATCCGAGCTGATCACCATCACCATGCAGGCCCTGCTGGACAACGGCGACGAGGTGCTGATCCCGGCGCCGGACTACCCGCTGTGGACCGCCATGACCAGCCTGGCGGGCGGCACGCCGGTGCACTACCTGTGTGACGAGGCCAACGGCTGGCAGCCCGATATCGCCGACATCGAATCGAAGATCACCGACAAGACCAAAGCGCTGCTGGTGATCAACCCGAACAACCCCACCGGCGCGGTGTACTCCGCCGAAGTGCTCCAGCAGATCGCCGACCTGGCTCGCAAGCATCAGCTGTTGCTGCTCGCCGACGAGATCTACGACAAGATCCTCTACGACGACGCCAAGCACATCTCGCTGGCCACCGTGGCGCCCGACCTGCTGTGCCTGACCTTCAACGGGCTGTCCAAGGCCTACCGGGTCGCGGGTTACCGGTCGGGTTGGTTGGCGATCACGGGCCCGAAGGAGCACGCGGCCGGGTTCCTGGAGGGCATCGACCTGCTCGCCTCCTCGCGGTTGTGTCCGAACGTGCCCGCGCAGCACGCGATTCAGGTCGCGCTCGGCGGTCATCAGAGCATCGAGGACCTGATCCTGCCCGGCGGGCGGCTGCTCGAACAGCGCGACGTCGCCTGGGAGCGGTTGAACATGATCCCCGGCGTGTCGTGCGTGAAGCCGAAGGGCGCGCTCTACGCGTTCCCGAAGCTGGATCCGAATGTGTACGAGATCCACGACGACTCCAAGCTGATCCTGGATCTGCTGCTGCAGGAGAAGATCCTGATGGTGCAGGGCACCGGCTTCAACTGGCCGCGCCACGACCACCTGCGGATCGTCACACTGCCCTGGGCCCGCGATCTCGCGGTCGCGATCGAACGCTTCGGCAACTTCCTGTCCAGCTATCGCCAGTAGCGGGAAGCCCGGAGCTGGACAATATAATCGCCCCGCTTCTGGCCTGGAAACAAACTCGATGTACGGATACCCGTCGGATTTGGCGACTAGCTAGCGCAAAAGAAGTACTTTTGTGTACAGTGGTCCTCGGCACTCAGAGTGCCCGGTCGGATTGCCTACCCCCCCTGGGCATATCCGACCTCGGGTTAGGCCGCCTACCCCCCTGGGCCGCCTGCCCTGCGGGCGGCGGAGACATCCCCCTGCTCTCCGCCGCCCCCCTCTAACTCCTTTTTTCCCGTGATCGGTTCACATCAACCGCGTCTCCGCTGTGTTAGGTAACCGCCGCGACGGTCTTGAAAATGAAATCCTTTAGGCTCGCTCCGGGCGCAAACACATCGGACAGAGGAGCGCGGTGAGCGACCACCACCATCACCACGATCATTCGGGACCGATCGCGATCGGCGCGACCGCGGCGCGCGTGGTCATCGGGCTGCTCACCGCCATCGGGATCGTCGTGGTCATCGGCGCGATCGCGCTGTGGCCGAGCAAGCAGCACATCGATATCCCGCTGCCGATGCAGAACGCGGGCGGCGGCGCGGTACAGACCGAGGCGGGCACCGTAGTGCTGCAGGACATCGGGCCGTGCGGCAGCTCTTCACTGGGCAAGGTCTTCGTCGACAAGCCCGAACCGCCGCGCAACAACGCCTACACCTGCCAGCGCAGCCTGATCTCGATCGAATCCGGACCGCACAAGGGCAACCGCACGCTGCTGGAAATCGCACCGGGCCCAGGGCAACCCGACCTGCACGCCGGTGACGAACTGCGGCTGGTCCGCCAGACCGATCCCAGCGGGACGCCGCTGTACTCGTTCGAGGACTACTCGCGCGGGCTGCCGCTCACGCTGATCGTGGTGGCTTTCGTCGTGGTGATCATCGCGGTGGCGCGCTGGCGTGGCGTCCGCGCGCTGCTGGGCCTGGTGTTCGCCTTCGCCGTCCTGGTGCTGTTCCTGCTGCCCGCCCTGCTGGACGGCAAACCGGCGATCCCGGTCGCCTTGGTCGCGGGCGCCCTGATCCTGTACGCGGTGCTGTATCTGGCGCACGGGGTGAACCTGCGCACCAGTTCGGCGCTGCTCGGCACGCTGACCTCGATGCTGCTCGCCGCCGCGTTGTCCTGGCTCACCATCGAGATGACCCATCTCACCGGCCTTTCCGAAGAGCAGAACACGAACGTCGCGACCTACATCGAGCACGTCAGTATCACCGGATTGCTGCTGGCCGGATTCATCATCGGTTCGCTCGGTGTGCTCAACGACGTCACCATCACCCAGGCGTCCGCCGCGTTCGAGCTGGCCGCCATCGACCGGTCGGCCTCCCGGCGCGAGGTTTTCGCCGCCGCCATGCGCGTGGGGCGCGACCACATCGCCAGTACCGTCTACACGCTGGTGCTCGCCTACGCCGGTGGGGCGCTGCCGCTGTTGCTGCTGTTCAGCGTGGCGGGGCGGTCCATCCGCGACGTGCTGACCGGTGACGCCGTTGCCATCGAGATCGCGCGCTCGGCGGTCGGCGGTATCGCGCTGGCGCTCTCGGTGCCGTTGACCACCGGCATCGCTGTGCTGCTGGCCCGCCCGTTCACGACCAAGGAACCAACCCCCGCGCCGCGCCCGCGTCGCGCACGGCACGCGAGGGTCTGAACTCCCCCCGTTTCCCGTCTCGTCAGGAGTTGTGCGGCGCGGCCGTCCGGCTCAGCGCTGCGGCGGCGGAGGGAAGGGGAAGACCTCCGGCGGGATCGTGGGGACCACGATCGGCGGAAGGCCCGGCACGACGATGGTGTTCGGGCCGGGTGTCGGCGGCGCCTCGCTGGTGGTCTGCCTCCGGTTCGGCGGCGGCGCGGCGAGCGACTCGTGCGCGGGCGATTCCGTGGTGCCCGGCGCGACCGCGATCTGCGGGTCCAAGCTGGTCGTGCGCGGTGTGGTGGTGGGCGACAGCGACGGTGATCCTTCGCTGGTGTGTGAATCCCGTTCCAGCACCTGCGGTCCGTAACCGAGGCCGAGCCCGATCGCGGCGACCACGGCCAGCGCGCTGACGGTCAGCACCGCACCGCTGATCTCACGTTTGCCGCGCTGGGTCGGAGCCGACAACCATGCGGGTGACAGCTCGTCGTCCAGCGTGGCGCCCGCCGTCGGCGTTTCCTTACGGACCGGTCTGGCCAGCAGCGCGGCGCCGCGAGCCATCACGGTCTCCGGGCTGTCCGGCACGATGACGGGCACGCCCATCCAGCGTTCGAGCACCTTGGCCACCAACGGGATCCGGGCGCAACCGCCGATGGCGAGCACGCCGTGCACCGGGCGGTCCGAGCGCACGATCACGTCGCGTGCCATGCGCGCCGACGACTCGATGGCCAGCATGATCAGCGATTCGAAGTTCTCCTGCGCGAGCAGCACCAAACCCTGCTCGCTCGGCAGCGCCACCGCGGTGTTGGTGGTGAGCTGCTCTTTGGCCTCGCGGCACAGCGCGTCCAGCGCGGCCAGGCCCGCGGCGTTCGGCGGGTGCGCGATCCGCCCCGAGGCGATCTGCTGCTCCCGGATCAACGAGTCGAGATAGTCGCCGCTGATGTCGCTGGTGCGCTCGCTGTGCCGGACCTCACGGGTCTGCGTGTCGACCACGCTTACCGTCAGGCCCGAACTGCCCAGGTCGTAGACGACCAGCGAGGAGATGCCCCGGATATCGCCGGTGGCCTGGGCGAACTCGAGTGCGGCCGCGATCTCGGGCACGAGTTCGTAATTGGTCAGCTGCTGACGCGCCATGGCGGCGCGAATGGCGCGGGCGTGCTGCTCACTGCGGTAGGCGATGGCGGTGGCGCCGATACCCGGCGTGGCCTCCAGGGTGACTCCGATGGCCTCTGCCGCCAACTCTTCCATGCTTTGGTCGACGACCGGAATGGTCTGCAGATCGAAGGAATGCGGGGAGACATGCCCGTGGGGGTTTCCGGCGTGTGGTCGCGCCATACGGACAGCGCCGGCCCCCACCGAAACTCCCAGTACCGAACTCATCAGCTGCCCATCTCGTTTCACACTTCACGACATGCGAGCCTGCGCCGTCCGTCGGCGGAGACCCGCTGGACGGACCCTACCGTCGGCGATCAGCTGTGCTTAAGGCAGGACTGGTCGTCTGTCTGGCAGTAGCCCGCCTCGCTCCGCAACTCTACGGTGTACCGAGTCCCGCGTACACCCATCCGGCTGCTCTCCAGGTGGCACGATTGAGACAGTTCCGGCCGTCGATGATCGAGCGGGCACGCACCACCCGGTCCAGGTCTTGCGGGCGCAGCGCGGTGAATTCGTCCCACTCGGTGAGCACGAGCACCACGTCGGCGCGTTCGCACGCCTCGGTGACCGAGGTCGCGTAGTTCAGGGTGGGGAACACCCGGCGCGAATTCTCCAGCGCCTTGGGATCGTAGACGGTCACCACGGCGCCGTGCAGCTGGATCATGCCCGCCACGTTCAACGCGGGCGAGTCGCGGACGTCGTCGGATTCCGGTTTGAACGCCGCGCCGAGTACCGCCACGTTGGCCCCGAGCAGTGAGCCGCCGCAGGCGCGGGCGGCCATGTCGACCACCTTGGTCCGTCGGCGCATATTGATGTTGTCCACCTCGCGCAGGAAGGCGACGGCGTGGGCGGCGCCGAGTTCGCCGGAGCGGGCCATGAACGCCCGGATGTCCTTCGGCAGACATCCGCCGCCGAAACCCAGTCCGGCGTTGAGGAACCGACGGCCGATGCGCGCGTCGTAGCCGAGGGCGTCGGCCAGCATGGTCACGTCGGCGCCGGTCGCTTCGCAGACCTCCGACACCGCGTTGATGAACGAGATCTTCGTCGCCAGAAAGGCGTTCGCCGAGACCTTCACCAATTCCGCTGTGGCCAGGTCGGTGAGCAGCAACGGGACCTCGGCGGCGATGAGGTCGGCGTAGATCTCGCGCACCAGATCCTCGACCCACCCGGCGGCGGCGCGCTCCCGGTCGACTCCGAGGACCAATCGGTCCGGCCGCAGGGTGTCCTTGACCGCGAAGCCTTCTCGGAGGAATTCCGGATTCCACGCCACCTCGACGTCGGTGGAACTCAGCGCGCGAGCGCGGGCTCCCAGCGCGTCCGCCGTGCCGACCGGAACCGTCGACTTGCCGATGATCACCGAGGGACGTTCCAGTAGCGGGGCGAGGGTATCCACCACCGCGTGCACGTATTTCAAGTCGGCGGCGTACTCACCCTTCTTCTGCGGCGTGCCCACACCGAGGAAATGCACATCGGCGTGTGCGGCCGCCTCGGCGTAGGAGGTGGTGAACCGCAGTCGGCCCGCATCGAGGTTGCGACGAAGCACATCCTCCAGGCCCGGTTCGTAGAACGGCACCACTCCGTCGGACAGCTTCGCGACCTTGCCCGGGTCCACGTCCACTCCGATGACGTCGTGCCCGAGTTCGGCCATGCACGCCGCGTGCGTGGCCCCGAGATACCCGGTTCCGAAGACTGTGCATCGCATGATCGATTGGTAAGCCCCGCCGATGGCCACGCCACGTCAGCGAGGCAAGGGTCCGGGCAACAGCAGGTGTACATGCGGCGACATCGCTGATCCGGACGCCGTGACCTGGCGTGATGCTCGCGCGGCACCCGGCTAGCATCGGCCTGTGCGACGTCGTCGGTTGGCCTGGACCGGGCTCTGTGCCGGTCTGGTGGTAGTGGTCGCCGCGGTGGCGCTGTGGCCGGTCTACGTGCGTCCGCGGATCGACCCGCCCGCGCGGGCGGACGCCGTTCTCGTGCTCGGCGGTGCGCACGACGGACGCGAACAGCTGGGCCTGCGCTTGGCGCGTGAGGGATTCGCGCCACGGGTGGTGTTCTCCAATCCCTATGAGAACAGCGCCATGCTGAACCGCATCTGTCACGGCGGCTACAGCTTCGAGGTGCAGTGCTTCGACCCGTCTCCCCGCACCACCCGCGGCGAGGGCCGCGAACTCGCCCGCCTCGCCCGCGCCCACAATTGGCACCGGGTCATCGTCGTCACCTTCACCCCCCATGTCTCTCGAGCCCGCTACGTCTTGCAAGGGTGCTGGGACGGAGAACTCCTCTTCATCGACCCCGAACCCGCCCTCTCCATCCCCCGCTGGGCCTACGACTACGTCTACCAATCGGTGGGCTACCTAAAGGCCTTCTTCGAGGACTGCTGAAGCACTCGGGAGTGCCGGTCGCACCAGGTGGAGGATGTGCTGGCATATGACTTCAGTTTGACTCGGTGAAACAGGCAGCCGTACATTCTGTCGCGTGGTGGCGGGATGGTCGCCAGGGAAGCAACGGTGCACACCCTCCGGGAGGGCAGATGGATTACGACTGGTCAGCGGAGGATCTGGCGTTTCGGGACGAGGTGCGCGGATTCCTCGACGCGAAGCTGACGCCGAAGTTGCGGCGGGCCGGGCGCTTGGCGACGAGCGTGTATCCCGACCACGAGGCGAGCACGGAATGGCAGCGCATCCTGCACGAGCGCGGCTGGGCGGCGCCCGCCTGGCCGGTGGAACACGGCGGATGCGACTGGAGCCTGACCCAGCACTACATCTTCCAGCGGGAATCGGCGCTGGCCGGCGCACCCGCGCTGTCGCCGATGGGCATCAGGATGGTGGCCCCGGCCATCATCGCGTTCGGCACCCCGGAACAGAAGGCGTTCTATCTGCCGCGCATCCTCACCGGCGAGGTCTTCTTCTGCCAGGGCTACTCCGAGCCCGAGGCCGGATCGGACCTGGCCGCGCTGGCCATGGCCGCCGTCGACGACGGCGAGGACTTCGTATGCACCGGCAGCAAGATCTGGACCACCCACGCCACCGAGGCGAACTGGATCTTCTGCCTCGTGCGCACCTCGCGCACGGGTAAGAAACAACAGGGCATCACGTTCCTGCTGATCGACATGACCGCGCCGGGCATCGAGATCCGGCCGCTGGTGATGACCTCGGGCGAGCAGGTGCAGAACCAGGTCTTCTTCGACAACGTGCGAGTGCCGAAGACCAATGTGCTCGGCCGGATCGATGACGGGTGGACCGTCGCGAAGTACCTGCTGGTGCACGAGCGGGGCGGAGCGGCCGCGCCGTGGCTGCAGGTCATGGCCCAGGACATCGCCGCCGAAGCGGCGCGGCAGCCCGGCCCGGACGGCAACCCGCTGATCGACGACCGCGCGTTCGCGGCGAAGCTGGCGGATTTGCGGATCCGCACCGAGGTGCTCGAAATCCTGGAATACCGCACGATTTCCGCGATGGCCCAGGGGAAGAACCCGGGCCCGGCGTCCTCCATCCTGAAGATCCTCGGCACCGAACTCAGCCAGAAGCTCACCGAGCTGGCGCTGGAGGCCGCGGGCCCGCGCGGTCGCGTCTACCAGCCGCACGCCACCAAGCCGGGTGGCCCGATCGCCCAGTTCACGCCACCCGCCGACGGCTACCGCAGCGGCGCGGACTGGCAGGCCGTCGCGCCGCTGAAGTACTTCAACGACCGAGCGGGCTCGATCTACGCGGGCAGCAACGAGATTCAGCGAAACATCCTCGCCAAAGCAGCATTGGGACTCTGATGGACTTCACGCTTACCGACGAGCAGGAAATGCTCCGCTCCGCGATCGCCGGATATCTCGGCGCCCGCTACGACCTGGAGAAGAGCCGCGCGGCGGCGAAATCGGAGACGGGCTGGCAGCCCGCGATCTGGCGCGGATTCGCCGACGAACTCGGCATCCTCGGCGCGACCCTGCCCGAGCGGGTGGACGGCACCGGCGGCGGCCCCGTCGAACTCATGGTGATCGCCGAGGAACTCGGCCGTGCACTGGTGGTCGAGCCGTTCGTGGACACGGTCGTGCTCGGCGCCGGTCTGCTCGAGCGTTCCGGTGGCGAGCAGGCCGACGCCGTGCTGCGCCGGATCGTGTCCGGTGACGCGCGCATCGCGTTCGCCGCGCTGGAACCGTCATCGGGACACGCTTTGCACGACGTGTCGACCACCGCCCGCCGCGACGGCGACACCTGGGTGCTCGACGGCGCGAAGACCGTGGTGACCAGCGCACCGCTGGCCACCGACCTGGTGATCACCGCGCGCACATCCGGCGAACGGCGCGACGAGGCCGGTATCTCGCTGTTCCGGCTCGAATTCGACGCGAGCGCTCCGCCCGCCGGAGTCGAGGTGCACGCCTACCGCACCATCGACGACCGGACCGCCGCCGATCTCGTGTTCACCGGCTTGCGTCTGCCCTCCGACGCGCTGCTCGGCACGGAGTCCGACGGCTGGACGGTCATCGAGCCGACCATCGCGGAAGCGACCGCGGCGATCTGCGCCGAGGCGGTCGGCTGCATGCGCAAAGTGCTCGCCGACACCATCGACTACGCCAAGCAGCGCGAGCAGTTCGGCCAGCCGATCGGCAGCTTCCAGGTGCTGCAACATCGCATGGTCGACATGTACATCGAACTCGAGCAGGCCATCGCGGCGGTCCACCTGGTCGTCCATTCCCTGCGCGCCTCCGCAGGCGACCGGGCCCGCGCCGTCTCGGCGGCGAAGGTCACCGTCGCCAGGGCGGCGCGGTTCATCGGGCAGAACGCCGTGCAACTGCACGGCGCGATGGGCATGACCGAAGAGCTGGCCATCGGCCACTACTTCAAGCGCCTCACCGTGATCGAGCACGAATTCGGCTCTACCGACGAACATCTCGCTCGCTACGCGGCACTGACCAGGCCGTAGTTCGAGTCTCCGGCCGGGACCCGCAACCCCGGCCGGACCGGTCGGGCGGGTTCTGGGCCGTTTCACCGCTGTGGCTTGCTCCTAGCGCCTACCTGCTCCTGATGTGACTCGGCCGGGTCCGTTCCCGGACCCGGCCGATGTCGGTATGGAGTTGTTGTGGGCTCAGCTCTTGCGGCCCGGGGCTTTCGCACCGGCCTTGAAGCCGAGACCGCCGGGCTTGGCGCTTGGCGGCGCGACTTCGGGTGCGCCGTTGCCGCTCGCACCGTTGGTCTGCTCCGGTTCGGCGGCGGGTTCGGGCTTCGCCGCAGGGGCTTCCGCGGCGGGGGCCTGCTCCACCGGAGCCGGCTCGGTGGGAGCCGCATCCTTCGGGGCCGGTGCCGGGGTTGCCTTGCCGGGGGCCTTGGGGCCGGGCCGCTTGAAGCCCGACTTCATGGCCAGACCCTTGGCGGGCACCGTGGGCTTGGTCTCGGTCGGCGCGGCTGCGGTCGTGGCTTCGGCCGGTTCCGTAGCCGTCTCGACGGCCGTTGCCTCGGCTGCCGGGGCCTTCGCGCCGGGAGCCTTGGCCGCGCCCTTCATGGTGAGACCACCACCGGGCGCCTTCGCGCCGCCCTTCATGCCCAATCCCTTGGCCGGCTTGGCCGCGGGGGCTTCGGTCGCGGAGGCCTCGGCCGGGCCTTCGGCGGCGGGCGCCCCAGCGGCCTTGGCACCGGGTGCCTTGGCTCCGCCCTTCATCCCCAGACCACCGGGCGCCTTCGCGGGGCCCTTCATGGCAAGACCCTTGACCGGAGCGGCAGGCGCCGACGTGGCCTCGGCCTCCGCCGTTTCCGCGGCGGGGGCCTTGGCGCCGGGCGCCTTGGCCGCACCCTTCATGCCGAGTCCGCCACCGGGTGCCTTGGCCGGGCCCTTCATGGCGAGACCGCCGCCACCGGGCGCTTTCGCCGGCCCCTTCATGGCCAGACCGCCGCCGGTCGGCGCGGCCTTGGCGGGAGCTTCGGCGGCCGGGGCGGGTTCGGGCTCCGGCTCCGGTTCGGGCTCCACCTCGGGCGCCTTCGGCTCCTGGATGACGGTCAGGTTCTCGGTCAGCACCGCGGGCTCGACGCGCTCGATGGCGTCCAGCATCAGTTGGGCGACGTCCACCACCTCGACGCCTTCGCCCTCACCCTTCTCCTGGCGCGCGGTGACGCCGTCGGTCAGCATCACGCGGCAGAACGGGCAGCCGGTCGCGATCTTCGCGGGCGAGGTGGTCAGCGCCTCGTCCACGCGGTCGATGTTGACGCGCTTGCCGAGCTGCTCCTCCATCCACATCCGGGCGCCACCGGCGCCACAGCACATGGATCGCTCGCCGTGCCGGGGCATCTCGACCAGGTTGGAGCCGGACGCGGCCATCAGCTCACGCGGCGCGTTGTAGATCTTGTTGTGCCGACCCAGGTAGCAAGGGTCGTGGTAGGTGACGTTCTGCGACACCGAGGCCACCGGGACCAGCTGCTTCTGCCGCACCAGGCGGTTGAGCAGCTGCGTGTGGTGCACGACCTCGTAGTTGCCGCCGACCTGCGGGTACTCGTTGTTCAGCGCGTTGAAGCAGTGCGCACAGGTGACGACGATCTTCTTCTTGCGATCCTCGACGCCCTCGAACACCGAGTTCAGCAGCTCGATATTCTGCTGGGCCAGCTGCTGGAACAGGAACTCGTTACCCGCGCGGCGAGCGGAGTCGCCGGTGCAGGTCTCCTCCGCGCCGAGCACCATGAATTTCACGCCCGCGGTGGCCAGCAGTTCGGCGACCGCCTTGGTGGTCTTCTTGGCGCGGTCCTCGTAGGCGCCCGCGCAGCCGACCCAGAACAGGTACTCGTAGCCGTCGAAGCTGTCGGCGTCCTGGCCGAAGACCGGGATCTGGAAATCGAGCTCGTTGATCCAGTTGAGCCGGTCCTTGGCGTTCTGGCCCCAGGGGTTGCCCTTGTTCTCCAGGTTCTTGAACAGGCCCGCGAGCTCGGACGGGAACTCGGACTCGATCAGCACCTGATAGCGGCGCATGTCGATGATGTGGTCGACGTGCTCGATGTCCACCGGGCACTGCTCGACGCACGCGCCGCAGGTGGTGCAGCTCCACAGCACCTCGGGATCGATGATGCCGCCCACGTCCTCGCCGCCGACCAGCGGCCGCTCGGCCTCGGCCTTGGCGGCCTCCGAGATCTTGGCGAGCTTCGCTCCGTTCGGGTTGCCCTCGGCGTCGACCAGCCCGACCTCGTCGCCACCCATGTCCTTGCGGCCACCGGCCAGCAGGTAGGGGGCCTTGGCGTACCCGTGGTCGCGCAGCGACATGATCAGCAGCTTCGGCGACAGCGGCTTGCCGGTGTTCCAGGCGGGGCACTGCGACTGGCAGCGACCGCACTCGGTGCAGGTGGTGAAGTCCAGCCAGCCCTTCCAGGAGAAGTCCTCGATCCGGCCTGCGCCGAAGGTGTCGGTGTCGGGGTCGGCGGTCTCCATGTCGACCGGCTTGCCCTTCGACATCATCGGCTTGGCCGCGCCCAGCGCGACGCCGCCGTCGTCCTCACGCTTGAAGTAGATGTTGAAGAACGCGGAGAACCGGTGCCAGGCCACGCCCCAGGTGACGTTGCGGCCGACGTAGTACAGGAACGCCATGCCGGACATCAGCTTCACGAAAGCGAACAGCGCCACCATCGTGGTGTTCGCGGGCAGCAGCTTCGCCACCTGCATGGTGAAGAAGTCGGTGGCCGGGTCGGAGTGGCCGTAGGCGGCGATCTTGCCCGCCTTCACGAAGATCATGCCGAGGCCCTCGAGCAGCACGATCGCCTCGATGACGTAGGCCGGGCCGAACTTGGAACCGCTGAACCGGGAAAGGCGCTCCGGCAGACGCGGGTGGTTGAGCTGCCGCAGGATGATCAGCGTGAGGATGCCGACCACGGTGCCGATACCCAGGATCTCGTCCCACAGGTGGTAGATCGCCAGGTTGCCGATGATCGGCCAGTGGAACGCGGGGTCGAACGTCTGCCCGTAGGCCTCGAACCACAGCATGGCTCCACCGATGAAGCCGATCATCACCAGCCAGTGCGCCCAGCCGACGGTGCGGAATTTGTTCATCCGCGTGTGCGCGATGAACTCCACGAGCATCTGCTTGAAGCGCGGAAAGAAGGGCCGCCAACGGTCCGGCGCGGGCTGTCCGATCATGATGGCGCGCGCGATATTGCGGACGCCGCCGATGAACGACGCCCAACACAGGAGGCTGAGCGCCGCCCCAATCGTGCCCAGCGTCACTGTCAGGGCATTCATGTGCGACCTTTCTTTAGAGGCACAACGAGCGCGGCTGGTTCTGCTACCGCCTCGGTTGGCTCGTATCCTAACCGGCAGCAAGTTACCCGCCAGTAACAACCATGTCCATCGTACGATCGGGCTTTTGGGCTATAGCCCCATATGCTGGGGCTTGACCCTCTATTTACCTGTGATGAATGTCACAGTAAATTGCCCAGATCACGCTGGCGGGTGGTCGACCACCACCGTAAACGGCGAAGCATTCCGTCCAGTCGGTAAGGATTGGCTTAGTCCCCATGCCTGATAAGGGATCTCGCTTAAAACGCGGCGTTCTATTAGGCTCACGACGTTCTGATTGCCACGACCGTCTTCACACCGCTCGGGGAGGATCCGGAGCCGACCACCCGGATTTGCTGTACAGAGCTCTCGCGTGCTGAAGACCAGCGGTAACGCACGACCTGATGATGGATTGGAAACTGAATTGAAACTCCGCAGAACCACCGCGGCGGCCGCGATGGTCATCGGTGCGATGACCATCGGACTGGGGACCGCCCATGCCGAGCCGGCCGCTGCTACGCCCGACCCGATCCGGTACTCGGTCAAGCTGGTGGAGAAGACCGTCGTGACGACGCTCAAGGGGGGAACATTCGAGCTGGCCAAGTCGTCCGAGGACGTCAAGGAAGACGACGTCTACCGGATCAAGGATTCGCAGGGCAACGCAGTCCTCACACTGCCGATCGCCTTCAAGGTCGCCGACACCGTCGTCCCGGTGAAGCCGATCGTGAAGGAAGACAACACGGTGCTCGAGCTGACGCCTGAGCAGGGTGTCACCGTTCCCAAGGACAAGCCGGCCAACGCGGTCAACGTCGTGGCGCAGCCGATCGCCTCGCCGATCGAGAACCAGCGCGCGCAGAACGAGTTCGCCAGCCAGTTCGGCATCGCGACCGCCGTCGGTGGCTTCCTCGGCACCGCCGTCGGCGTCATCGGCGGTGCGGTGATCGGCTGCATCCTCGGCCTGCCGTTCCTCGGCGTCGGCTGCATCCCGGCCGCGATCGCGGGCGCGGGCATCGGCGGCATCCTCGGCACCGTTGCGGTCGGCGGACCGATGCTCGCTGTCGCGGGTATCGACCTGATCAACACGCTGCAGGCGCCGGAAGGCACCACCAAGTGGGCGGACAAGCCGAGCGAGCCGAAGTAAGCCGTCGGTCTCACCCGCTCGTCAGATTCTCGGCGGCCCGCTCTCCTTCGGAGGGCGGGCCGCCGGTCGTTTACCCGGTCAGATCCAGCAGGCCGCGGACGACGTTCTCGCCCAGTTCCTCGCCCAGCGGGCCGAACGAGCGCTCCACCATTTCGAACGTCCCGTCCTCGCGGACGACCAGCACCGTGCTCGCCCTTGTCCCGTGCACGGTGTGCGCGACGAACCTGGCCGACAGCGCCCGCTCCATCTCATACGGGACGCCGGTGCGCGGAAGTTCGTCGTCGGCGGCTTCGGTGCGGTCGGCCAGCACTTCGAAGTAGCGGTCCACCGCACCGGGCTCGGTGCGCACGACCTCGCGCAGTCCGCGCACACCCGCCCGGATCTTGGGCCAGATGGGCTGTGGAGCGATCAGATCGGTTTCCGCCAGGCTCGGACCAGCCGACGTGACGAATGTGCCGTTGGAGAGCCCGTGGAAGCCCGCGGCGAGTTCGCGCGGTTCCGCGGCGCTGCGATTGGAGTGCCACCACAGCGTGCGCAGGTCGGAGACCACCAAGTTGTAGCCGTTGTAGTCGTCGGGTCCCGCGGCGACGTCGAGCACGTACTTCTCCGGCCCGGGGAACTCGCCCGCCGGACCGCGGTCGGACGCGCCGCGCAGAAAATCCATCAGCAGCGCGCCACGGGAACGGGCATCGAGACGTTGATCGGCGGGATTTCGCACGTTCGTGACGGCCGCGAAGCGATTGTCGGCGTGCGGATGGGTGCTCAGGCCGAGCCAGGTGCCGGGCGGTTCGCCCTCCGCCCGGCCGATCGCCCCGGTGTCGCGTCCGGCGAGCAGACCGGGCGCTTCCGGCCACCAACGCATGGACTCGGTCGGCCGGGTATAGAACTCGTCCCGGTTGGCGGCCACGATCAACCGGTATTCCGGGTGCGCGCGCCAGCCGATCAACACCAAACACATGCGGTCCAGGATGCCGGACCGCTACCGCATGCCATGCGGCGTTTCCCCCTGCGGGCCGCGTAAGGGCAGTGGAAAGCCCCGGAGACGGCGAAAGGCCGACAGCTCGACGTGCCGGCCTTTCGCGCGTTCCCGCGGTCAGTTGGTGCGTACGCGCAGTCCCGGGTTGTCGGAGAGCACCACGTGCACCGGCTGCGCGAACAGCTGCGGCACGTTACCGGTGAGCGCGCCGATCAGGTTCGGGATCTCGCAGATCGGGTAGTCGGCCACCGACGACGCGCTGGAGATGCCGAGCGCCAACCGGCCGGTCACGATCGGGCCGCCGCTGTCGCCGGGCAGCGCGCAGATGTTGGCCGAGAAGCTCTGGGTGAGCTCCCGGTCGCCGACCTGCACGGTCTGGTCGACGGCGTTGACCACGCCGCAGCTGAAGCCAGTGCGCGCACCGGACTTGCACACCGGAGCGCCGACCACCGGGGTCGCCACGCCGTCGACCGGAATCGGAGCCGCGCCGGGCGCACGAACGCCGTTGTTGGCGAAGCGGTCCTTGGCCTGGTCGTTGATCCGGATGATCGAGTAGTCCTGCTCGCCGAGCACCGACTTCTGGAAGACGCCGAGCTGCGCGCCGAGGCGGTCGCCGTTCATCTCGTAGACGCCCGCGGCGTTGCCGCTGCCCGCGGACGGGATGTCCGGATTGCAGTGGCCCGCGGTGATGTTCACCGTGTTGCCGTTGCGGTCGGTGCCGTTGAAGCCGAGCGAGCAGCGCAGCGAGCTGCGTCCGGCGACCGAGGCGTAGCCGTCGCCGCCCGCGAGCGCGCCGCGCGCGTCGCCCGCGATGTCACCGGCCTGGAGAGTGCCCTGCTCGCCCGCCACCGGCGGGGCCATCACGATGACGCGCGCCGGGTCGATGAAGTTCGGCATCGGCAGACCCACCTGGTCCACGCGGACCGCGATCGCGTTGTTCACGGTGTCCACCACCGCGCCGCGCACCAGCGACCGCACCGACTCCGGCTGGCCCTCCAGCCAGCGCTCGAACGCGCTCTTCTCGCCACGCAGGGCCGCTTCGCTCTTGGCGACGTTACGGACCTCGAAACCGGCCGACTCCGAGCCCTTCTTCGCCTCGTCGGCGCCGGGGCCCTGCGCCAGCGCCACGACCGCCTTGCCCGCGTCATCCAGCCAGGAGCCGCCGAACACGGCCGGGTACTGCCGCTGGGCGGTGGTGGCGAACGCGGCGACCTGCTGCGCCAGCTCCGCGCGGTGCAGGTACTCGTCGGGCGAGATCTTCAAATCGCGGGTCACCGCGGCGACCAGCTCGGCGGGCAGACCGGGAGCATGGTCGGGTTGAGCCGTCGCTACTGCCGCCGTGGGCCCGAACAGCAGTATCGCCGCCGAGGCGGCGATCACTGTCTTTCGGATTACGGTCTGTCGCGCAGTCGATCGGGGAGGTCCTATACGTGGCAGGAGCATGAGCAGACTATATGGGGTTTGACGCGGGATGCCTACTCATCTTGTGGTTCCCGACTCGCTCATAGCCCTCCGACCGGGAGTATGCCGATCGCCACACCACGCGGGTGCGCGCTCAGCTCGCGTTCGGCCGGGTGCGCACGCTGATTCCGCTGCCGATTCCGCCGCCGGAGGAGGCGTCGATGTCGGCCAGGATCGCCCGGATCGGGATGCCGAGGGACGCGGTGCCGCCGTACTGCGCGAGCGCGACGTTGGCCTCGTTGCAGTTCGGCGCGTCCGCGGCGTTGGAGCCACTGGTGATGCCGAGCGCCAGCGTGCCGGACACGATCGCGCCGCCGCTGTCGCCGCCGAGCGTGCAGGCCGAGCTGGCGAAGCCGCGCACGGTCTTGCTCTCTCCCTCGGCGGTGTAGAGCTGGGTCTCCACCCGGTCGGCGACGACGAAGCCGCAGGTGAACGTGGACGACTGACCGGACTTGCAGACCGGGGCGCCGGTGATCGGGTCGGCGGTGCCGGTGATCGCCAGCGTCGTGCCGTTGGCGCCGCGCACCGAGGGCTGGTCCATGCCCGCCCGCACCGCGCGCTCGTTCAGCTTGATCACCGAGTAGTCCAGCGCGGACTGTCCGCCCAGCGAGGCGCGCACGAAGGTGCCCAGTTCGGGGCTGGCCGGGATGTCCCGGACGTTCGGCAGGTAGACGCCCGCCTCCTGGTTGCCCTTGCCCAGGTTCGGATCACAGTGGCCCGCACTGATGTTCAGCGCGTTGCCGGAGGCGTCGACGCTGTTGAACCCGAACGAGCACACGTCGACGGCGCGCAGCGACGAGTCCTGGAGCGAACCGGGTGCACTGATGTAGGTGTCGCCGCCCATCGGCCTGCGCTCGACCGGTCCGCCGCTGTTCGGCGACAGGATGACCTTGATGTTGGCCAGGAGCGTCGGCAGGTTGAGCATGTGACCCGCGGGCGTGTTGGCGACGCTGAGCACCAGCTGACTGTTCAGGAAGTCGATGGCCACGGAGTTGATCGCCTGCGAGATCTCGCGCGGCAGGCCGGTGATCCACTGGTTGAGCTGCACCAGCGAGCCTTCCAGGCTGTCCGCCGACACGGGGGCCAGCCGGGTCTGGTATCCGTCGGCCGCGGCGATCTTGGCGGCGTCCAGCGAGGTGACCGCCATGACGGGCTTGCCGTCGGCGCCGATCCAGGCGCCCGCGTAGGAATCCGGCCGCTCCGAACGGAATCCGCGCGCGTAGTCACGCAGCTGCTGGGCGCGCGCGGCGCGGTCCAGGTATTCCGTCGGGGTCATCTTCAGATCCCGCGCGATGGCCTGCACGAGTTCCGGAGGGAGATTGTCCGCGGCCAGCTGCGCCGGTGCTTCGGGTACCGCCGAGGCGGTGGTCGTGCCGAACAAGGGAGTCAGGAGAACGGTCGATGCGATGGCGACAGCTTTGACCGCGGCGCGACGCGCCACCAACTTGCGCATGAAGTCCCTTCGTCGGCACGCACGTGCCAGCTAAATCCGTGGCCACGGGCAGAATCCGTTGGCACACAGTCTTCGTCCAGCAATCGACCGGTGTGTGGAAAATCATCCGACAACCCGGTCAGCGCAACACTCTAAGCCACAAACCCGAGAAGGACGCTACTAATCACCGACTACCCGGTATTCCCATTCCGGGGATGGTCGGGATCTGCGGCAGCTGCTGACCGAACGGATTGGTCGTGGGCGTGATGGTCCGCGTCGTCGAAGTCCGAGTGGGGGTGGTGGTCGGCGTGGTGGTGGGCGGCGTCGTGGTGGTCGGTTCCGGCGTCGGCGTGGTCGGTTCCGGCGTCGTGGTCTCGGTCACCACCGGTGGCTCGGACGTCTCGGTGGTGGTAGTCGCCGTGGTGGTCACGACCGGCGGCGGGGCCGGGAGCACCGACGTCGGCTCGGACTTGGCGTCGGGCAGCGGCGGCACCGGCGTCTCGCTGCCGTCGCGCAGCAGCATGGCCACCACGATGCCGCCGAGCACCAGGCCGATCGCCGCGGCGCCCGCGATCACCAGCGGCGTGCGTTTCGGTTGCCGCGCTGGAACCGCCGGCTGTGGTTGTTGCTCGACCTGCTTCGTTTCGGTGGCCGCGATCGGCTCGGCGATCGGCATGGCCGCCGAGTACGCCTGCGGCTGCGCGTCGGCGGCGGGCACGGCCGGGATGACGATGGTGTCCACCGTCGAGTTCTCCGCGGTGGACGGGTCCGGCGGGGTGGCCCCTGCCGGAGTGGCGAGCACCGCCGCCAGCGCCCCTCTGGCCGCGTCGTGGGCGAATGATCTTCCGTCGGCTCCGGTTTGGGCGCTGGGCAATTCACCCTCGCTGACCAGCAGCACCGAGCGCAGACCGAGGTAGTCCAGCGCGTCACGCAGCGAACGCACCTGCTCGGCGGGCCAGTCCGCCGGATGCGTCGCGTAGAACTCGGCCGCTCCGCTGAGATGTTCGGCGGCCAGGTTGATCAGGCAGAACAGGGCGGTCGCGACGAGGTCTTCGGCGCGGTACGCCTCACCGTCGTCGACGGGGATACCCGCCGGGTTGCCGACGGCGGCCACGAAGCCGCTGATCGAGTGGGACTCCTCCGTGGGCGGGGGACCGCCCAATTCGGCGTCACCGTCCTCGGACATGTGCAGTACCGACTCCCGGACGATGTACTCCGGCTGCTCGTCACCGTCGGTGACGATGACCGCCGTGCACTCGTCGTCGGCGACGCGCAGGCCAACCCCAGTGGCCATCCTCACCTACCTCGCTTCGGCGTTCCCGCTGACGGAACCGCACCCGGTCACACCAGAAGCGAACCGTGTCCCATGGCGCGGAGCATCGACAATAACTCCGAACGGGAACGGGCACCGACCCGGCGTCGGATGCGCGCGACGTGGTGCTCGACCGTCTTCGCCGAAATGTACAGGCGCGCACCGATCTCCCGATAGGTGAGCCCGAGCAGAACCAGCTCGGCCACTTCGCGTTCCCGTTCGCTGAGAATCGCGGCCTGCGGCGGCACGGGCGGCGGGGTGTCGCCGTTGTGCGCGGCCGGGGTCGCCTGCCGAGCCTGCGGCTCCTGCGGACGGGCGTCGGCGCGAACCGTGCGGGCCAGTTTGAGCAGCGCGGTGGCCGTCGCCGAGTCGGGCGCCGCGAGCGCCGCCTCGCTGGCCAGCCGGGCGCCGTCCCAGGTCATGCCGATTTCGGTGAGGGCGGCGACCGCCGCGTGGACCGGCGCGCTGACCACCTGGCCGCGCAGCACCAGCACCCAGGTACGGCCCGCGTCGGCGAGTACGGCGGCGTGCCGGTCACCCGCCTCGGCCGCGGCTTTCAACGCGCGCGCGTGCGGCAGCAGCTCCTCGGGGCTCTCGTGGGCGATCGCGGCCTGCACGCCGTACCAGTGGAAGGCGTTGGACCACGCGGGCGGATCGTCCAAGCGACGCAGCAGCGCCAGCGCGGCGTCCACCAGGGGCGCGATCCGTCGTTCGTCGCGCATCCGGATGGCGGCCAGCCATAGTTCGCCGATCGGCAGCAGCGCCAGCAGGTCGGTCTGCACGTCGTCGAACAACGGATACGCCGCCTGCCACGCACGGGCCAGCGCGGTGTGGTCGCCGCTGCGCCGGGCGAGACCGACCGCGACGCCGTGCGCGAGCAGGCGGTCGCGGACGTCGAGCCGATCGTGGTCGAGCGCGGCCACGGTGGCCGCGGCGGCGCGCTCGTCGCCGCCGAGCATCGCCGTCCAAGCCGCGAGCACGTCGAGTTGATGGCAGCGCAGGCCGCTCGCCGTGGCTCGCCGCAACGCGTCCTGGGCGCGGCGGGGCTCGCCGGTGCCGAGCGAGAGCAGCGTGGCGATGGAGGCCGCCGTGCAAGGCAGGAAGCGGTCCACGCCCGCGTCCGCATGGGCGGCCTGGACCAGCGCCGATACCGCGGCGGCGGTGTTGTTGCCCGGTTCGATGGTGTCCGCGAGCGCGGTCGCGATCAGCCGCGCGTGCGCGCCCGCTTCGGTAGGCGGCCACTTCGTCGCCGAGGAGGACATCTCCCGCGCGCCTGTCACGTCGCCCGCCAGGCACAACACCGTGGCGCCGACGGCCCAGTCCGGGCCGACCCGGTGCCCCCCGAGCCAGGTGTACAGCTGCGCCGCGCGACCGACCAGGCCGCGGCGGGTGAGCACCGCCGCGCAGATCCGCACCGCCGTGGCGAGGTCCGCGCCCGTGCTGCCCGACCGCGCCAGCATCGGCTCGGCCAGGCGCATGGCGGTCTCACCGTCGCCGGTCCTGGCGGCCGCCTCGGCCCAGCGCAGCGCGATCAGATCCAGTTCCGCACCCGCGGCCGCCGCCGCGGCGTAATAGCGAACCGCGTCGCGACCGGCTTGCTCGGCGGCGTCGACGAGGAAAGAGGCGAGCCGCGGATCGCGGACGCCGGACTCGGCCAATTGCAAGGCGGTGCGGTCGCGCAGCAGGCCCGCCTCCAGCCGGGCGCCGAGCAACCGGCGCTCGACCGCGACGAACCTGCGGTCGCCGAGCAGCGTGCGCAGTGGGGCAACGGCGGGTTCCAACAGCAGGTCGGCGTCGGTCACCAGGGCGCTGGCCCTGGCTCGGTCGATGAGATCCTGCGCGACGGCCTGCTCCACGCCGAGCACCTCGGTGAGCTCGCTGGAATCCAGGCCGGTGCCCGTCGTGGCGACAACCAGGGTCTCCAGCAGGTCGGGCGCGAGGTTGTCCAGCAACCCGCGCGCCCACGCGGCGACGGCCGTGTCGACGGCGGTGATGCCCGCGTCCAGACGCGCCGAGCAGGCGGCTGTCAGCGCGGCCACCACGCCGCCGCGGATACCCGCGGTCTGCACATGAATGTGCTGCGCGACCTGACGCGGCACCATCATGCCCAGTTCTCGGGCGAACGGCGCCATGTCCGCGACGCCCAGTGGGCGCAGGTCGACCACGCGACCACGCCGGGCGACGGCGTCGGCGAGCATCCGCAGCCGCGGGTCGTGCGGGCGCGGCTGCGCGGCGATCACCATCGTTCGATGCCCGGATTCCACTGCGGCGCAGAGGTATTCGAGATCGAGTCGGCCAAGCGTGTGGGCATTGTCGATGATCAGCGCGGGGCGGGCTATGTCGGTCGTCACGCCCGCGGTGCTCGTCGTGTGGTGCACGGGGTGCGCGCCGTTGCGCGCATGCGCGTGCTGGAGCGCGGCGATGTCGTCCTGCAACGGGACGCCGCGGGCGCGCAGACGAGCCCGGATCTCCGCGAGCAGCGTCGACTTGCCGGTCTGGGACCGGCCGCGGATCAGGTAGACCACCGGTTGGTCGTCGGCGGAATCCAGATCGCGGAAGATGTCGCGGGCGCAGGGGAGGGTGTCGAAGGCGGTATCAGCCACCGGAGCCTCCCAGGATCTCTCCGGGAGCGCGCAGCACCGTGCCGAGGGTGTCGCCCAGCCCGCCGGTCGGCAGGCTCGGGGCGGTCGGCGGTGTAGGCCGGGGCTGTTGCTGGGTCGGCGCGGGTGGGATGGTCGGCGCCGGTGCGGGCGCGGGAGCAGGAGACGGCTGTTGGGATTGCGGCTGCGGCGCGGGTTGCTGCGCCGGGGAGTCCACGGCGGGCGCGGGGGCAGGTTGATCGGGATTCTGTTCGCTCTTCACCACGGCCGCGGTCGTGCCCTGAGCTGCGGACGAAGGCGAACCGGCCTGCGGCGCTTCGTTCCTTGCCCGCGGTCGGCCGGTGGCGCTCGCCGAGTCCGTGGCGGCGACACCGGAAGATGCGGATTCCGTGCCCGTCTGCGCGCCCGTCGTCGCGGCGACCTGGACGGCGCCGGTGCCGGACTGCTCGGTCGAGGCGGGGTTGTCCTGGCCGGACTGGATGCTGGTCCCGATCGCGAGCGTGCCGGTCGCCAGCAGGCCGATGGCGGCCGCGATACCGGCTACCACCGCGATGCGCTGCCTGCTGATCAGTGCGCGCCTGCGCGCAGGCGGCTCCTCCGGCAGCGCCGCCAGTCCCGCCGAGGGCAGCGCTCGGGGCTGCGGCACGGTCTCGTCCTCGACCACCGGATCGACCATGGGGAGTTGGTCGGTCTCGGCGGCGAGCAGGTCGGCGGCCAGCAGCGCCGCGCCGCGTGCCGTGGTGTGCTCGGGATCCGGGGCCGCCACGACCGGCAATCCGAACTCGGAGGAGACGAGTTCGGCGACCAACGGTATGGCGCCTCCTCCTCCGGTGAGCAGGACGCGGCCGACGTCGCCGATATCGAGCCCGGCGCGGTGCACGGCGTCGCGGATCAGGTCCATCGCACTCAGCAGCGGTCCGCGCAGCAGGTCTTCCAGTTCACCGCGCACCAGACGCACGGTGCTGCCCTGCGGATCCGCGGGGTCCACACGCACCGGAACAACGGTCGCGGTATTTATGGAAAGCTCTTCTTTCGCTTTCCTGCAGTGCTCGCGCAATGCCGATAATCCGCGTTCCACCATTGGATCGAACGGATCGAAATCCGCGGCGAGCACCGCATTAGCCAGGACATAGCGCATGGTCAGCAGATCGAATTCCGCGCCGGCGACGTCGGTGCTGCGCAACGGTGTGCCGAGCAGGCTGGCGTGCTCGCCGGTACGGACCACCGAGACGGTCGAGCCGGTCGCGCCGAGATCGAAGACGATCACCGCCCCGTCGTCGGCCCTGCCGTGCGCGGCGTCGAGCCAGCGGATCGCGGCGGTGGGCTCCGGCACCAGCGTCACCTCGCCGAGTCCGGCCCGCTCGAGGGCGTCGCGCTGGACGTCGACGGTGTGCCGCGACCACCAGGCCGGGTGGCAGGCGACCGTCGCCTGAACGCCGCTCGGGCCGCTCTCGGCGGCGATCTCGTCGACCAGGCAGCCGATCGAGGTCGCCACCAGGTCGGGGGCGGAATAAGATGAGCCGTCCTCGGCGAGGATGCCGACCGGGTCGCCGACCCTGGCGAGGAAACCCTCCAGCAGAACGTCGCTGGAATGGCGGCCGGTGGAGCCGGCGCCCGCGCCGAGCATGGGCGCCATGTCCGGCGACAGCCGCAGCACGCTCGGATGCGAGCGTAGGTAGCCGCCGCCGGACCGGCCGAGGCCGTCGTCGCCATCCTCCGTTGCCGCCACGGCGACCGAATTCGACGCTCCGACAGTGATGCCGAGCGCCAGGCGCTGTGTCATTCGAGAACCCCGTTCGAGAAGCTGTCTGTTCCGGTGTCGCTGCTGCATGTCCGAGATCGTGCGCTGGGCGTTGTGGTTGCCGACGCAACCGTTCTGTCGGTTGCTGGCCATCCGCCGTTACTTCGTTAGGGGGACGTTTAGGGAAATTCCCCTAATTCCGCTCCCACCCCTATCCGGCGGCCCCTGCCGGTCGTAGGGGTCCGCCCCGTTTCGGCGTAACGCGATGCGCTCCTAGCGTGATTTGCATTCCAACGACTGCGGATCAGCGAGGTCCGCCGGGACTCAGGAGAAGATTCTCATGACACCCAACGCGATTCTGGAGTTCATCCTCGGTCTGCTGCGGAACCAAGAGGCCGCGGTCGCCTACTGCGCCAACCCGACCCAGGCGCTGGCCGCCGCAGGCCTGAGCGCGGTGACGCCGGAGGACATCGCCCTCTGCGCCCCGATGGTCGCCGAGTCGGCTCTGGTCACCGGCGGTTCCCAGTTGCAGTCCATCGTGGCCGCGGGCGCGCAGACCGGCACGGCCGCCGCGATCGGTGCGGCGAGCACCGTGGGCGCGGCGGCGGTGGCGGATGCCGGAGTCGACCTCGGTACCGATCTCGGCGTGGATCTGGGTGCCGGTGCCGGTGCGGGTGGCGGGCTCGACGTCGACCTCGGTGTCGGTACGGGCGTGGACGTGGGTGCCGGACTGAACACCGCGATCGAAACCGGCCTGGAGCTCGGCGCAGGTCTGGGCGCGGGGCTGGCGGCGGGCCTCGAGACCGTGGTGAACGCGGGCGCCGACCTGTCCGCCGCCGTGGGCGGCCTGCTCGGCGCGGGCGCTCAGGTGATCAGCGGTATCGGCGCGGGCCTCGACCTGAACGCCGACGCCCAAGGGCTGGGCGACATCGCCGCCGGACTGGAGACCGGCCTCTCCACCGGCATAGACGCGGGCGCCGGCCTCGGCGCGGGCCTGGAAGGCGCGGCGGACGCGGCGGTGGGCTTGGGCACCGGGCTGGAAGGCGCGGTGAACGGGGCAGCGGGCTTGGGCGCCGGGCTGGAAGGCGCGGTGAACGGGGCAGCGGACCTGGGTGCCGGACTCGGTGCGGGGCTGCAAGGCGCGGTGGACGCCGCAGCCGGTCTGACCACGGGCCTGGACGCCGCTTTGGGCACGGGTGCGCAGGCGGGCGCGGGCCTCGGCGGTGTGATCGATGCGACGACCGGTTTGACGACCGGGCTCGGCGCGGGCCTGGGAGGCGCGGTGGACGCGGCAACCGGCGTGACCGGGGGTATCGGCGGCAGTGTGCAGACGGGCGCTGATCTCGGTGCGGGTATCGGGGGTGCTGTCGACGCGACGACCGGGCTCGGCGCGGGCCTGGAAACCGCCATCGGTGGCGCGGCGGACATCACGACGGGTGTCGGCGCCGGTCTGGAAGGCGCTGTGCAGGGTGCCACGGACATCTCCGCGGGATTGAACGCGGGCCTGGAAGGTGGTCTGGGCGCGGCGACCGATGTGACCTCGGGCCTGGGTGCCGGTCTTGGGGGGGCTGTCGACGCGACGACCGCCCTCGGCGCGGGTCTGGACAGCGCGGTCGGTGGTGCGGTGGACCTCACCACCGGTGTGGGCGCGGGCCTGGAGGGTGGTCTGGGCGCGGCGACCGACGTAACCGCGGGGCTCGGTGCGGATGCCGGGGGAGCTGTCGATGCGACGACCGGTCTCGGCGCGGGCTTGGGTGGCGCCGTCGGTGGTGCGGCTGATGTCGCCGCAGGTCTCGAGGGAGCTGCGGGTGCAGCAACTGATCTGACCACGGGGCTCGGTGCCGGTGTCGGCGCGGGCCTGGAGGGTGCCGTTGATGCGACGACCGGCCTCGGCGCGGGCTTGGGTGGTGTGGCTGATGTCAGCACGGGTCTGGGGGCGGGCATCGGCGGAGCTGCGGGTGCGGCGACCGATCTGACCGCAGGCCTCGAGAGCGCGATCGGCGGGGTGGCGGATCTCGGTACCGGCGTGGGTACAGGCCTCGAAGGGGCCGTTGATACGACGACTGGTCTCAGTGCGGGCATTGGGGGTGCGGTCGATGCCACGACGGGGCTCGGTGCGGGTCTGGAGGGCGCTGCGGGTGCCGCCACGGATCTCGATGCGGGTCTCGAGGGCGCTCTCGACGCGACAACCGGCTTCGGCGCGAACCTCGGAGGCGCTGTGGATGGTTCCGCCGGCGCTGCTACGGACTTGACCGCGGGCGTCGGTGCGGGTCTCGGCGGCGCTGTCGATGCGACGACCGGCTTGGGTGCGAGCCTGGGAGGTGCTGTGGGTGGTTCCGCTGGCGCTGCTACGGATTTGACCGCTGGTGTCGGTGCGGGTCTGGAGGGTGCTGCGGGTGCCGCCACGGGGCTTGGTGCGGGTCTCGGCGGTGCTGTGGGTGGTTCCGCCGGCGCTGCTACGGATTTGACCGCTGGTGTCGGTGCGGGTCTGGAGGGTGCTGCGGGTGCCGCCACGGGGCTTGGTGCGGGTCTCGGCGGTGCTGTTGATGCGACGACCGGCTTGGGCGCGAATCTTGGAGGCGCTGTGGATGGTTCCGCTGGCGCCGCGACGGGTCTTGGTGCGGGTCTGAACGGTGCTGTCGATGCGTCGAACGGTCTTGGTGCGAATCTCGGGGGCGCCGCGGGTGCGGGTCTGGAGGGCGCGGTGAACGGAGCCGGTGGGGTGACCACCGGTTTGGACGCGGCTCTCGGCAGCGGTGCGCAGGCGGGTGCCGGTCTCGGCGCCGGGGTGTCCACCGGGTTGCACGGGGCGGCCGACGCGGGTGCGCAGATCGGGTCGGGTCTGGAGACCGGGCTTGGAGGCGCGCTCGATGCCACCGGGCAGGCGACGACCGGGCTCACCGGCGGAATCGACACCGCCGCGCAGGGTTCCGGCAACCTGGCCGCCGGACTCGGAAGCAACTTCTCCTCCGCCATCGGTGGTGCCGGAAGCCTCGGAACGCAGGCGACGGCGGGCCTGGAGACCGGACTCGCGACGGGTCTCGGCGCGGCCGTGAACACCGGAGCGGAGCTCGGCGGCGGACTGGACAGCTCCCTGCACACCGGCGGGCAGGCCGGTGCGGGCCTCGGGACCGGTCTGGGCGGGGCGCTCGACGCCGGAGTCCACGGGGCGAGCGGCCTGGAGACGGGCTTGTCCACCGGCCTCGATGGGGCCCTGTCCACCGGCGTGGGCGGTGGGGCACACGCCGGTACCGGCCTTGGAGCCGGGCTGACCGGTGCCATCGACGGCGGTGCGCAGGCAGGTGCGGGGCTGGGTTCGGGGCTTTCGGCTGGGCTCGATGCGGGAGCTCAGGCGGGTACCGGACTCGCTTCGGGGCTTTCGGCTGGGCTCGATGCGGGAACTCACGCTGGTGCCGGACTCGCTTCGGGTTTGTCGGCCGGACTGGGCACGGCCGCTGAAGCCGGTGCGGGACTCGGCTCCGGACTTTCCACCGGGTTCGACGGTGCGGCTGGTTCGGGCTTGGAGACCGGCTTGTCGACCGGTCTCGGCGCTGCGGGCAGTGCGGGTGCGGGTCTGTCGAGTGGTCTGGAAGGCGCGTCCAGCGCGGGAGCGCATCTCGGTTCGAGTCTGGACAGCGGTATCGGCGCCGGTTCGCACGCGGCTTCCGGTCTCTCCACCGGGTTCGAGGGTGCGGCTGGTTCGGGCTTGGAGACCGGCTTGTCGACCGGTCTCGGCGCTGCGGGCAGTGCGGGTGCGGGTCTGTCGAGTGGTCTGGAAGGCGCG